>USKV01000170.1 GCA_900555355.1 uncultured Collinsella sp. | reverse complement strand
CGCCGGCTGCGACCTACAGGGTCTGGGCGGTTTTCCGCTCAAGACGAGCGGCCGCATGCGCCCGGGCACCTTTGTGCTTCCGGGCAACGTGAGCTCGCAGTATATCTCCGGCCTGCTGCTGGCGGCCCCGCTGCTGGCCCAGCCCTCCTGCGTGCAGGTGACCGGCCTTATCGAGAGCCGCCCCTATATCAACCTGACCATCCAGGCCATGAAGGCCTTTGGTGTCGAGGTCAACGTCGAGCGTATTCCGGCCAAGGACGGCAAGCCCGAGGTCACGAACTTCCGCGTAAACAGCGGATCGTACCGCACGCCCGGCAGTGTAGCCGTCGAGGGCGACTGGTCCAACGCCGCCTTTTGGCTGTGCGCCGGCGCCCTCGGCACCGATCCAATCACTGTCGAGGGCGTGTCGCTGAGCTCCGCGCAGGGCGACCGCAACGTGCTCGCCGCGCTTTCGCGCTTTGGCGCCCGCATCGTGCGCTCCACGAACGCCGCCACCGTCCAGTCCGACAAGCTCGCCGGCTTTGAGATGAGCGCCCACGACATTCCGGACCTGGTGCCCGTCATCTCGGCCGTGGCATCGCTGGCTCAGGGCCGCACGTTCATCCGTGACTGTGCGCGCCTGCGCATCAAGGAATCTGACCGTCTGGTTACCACTACCCGCGAGCTTACCGCGCTGGGCGCGCAGGTGCGCATCGCCGGTGACGACCTCATCATCAAGGGCGTCGATGCCCTTACCGGCGGCGAGGTCGATTCGCACAACGATCACCGCATCGCCATGATGGCCGCCATCGCCGCGAGTCGCGCCACCGGCGAGGTCGTGATCCACGGCGCCGAGGCCGTCAACAAGTCCTATCCTGATTTCTTCGACCACTACCGCCTGTTGGGCGGCAAGGTCACGCTCGAGGAGGAATAGCATGTCCTCGACCTTTGGCAACGTCTTGCACTTAAGCATCTTCGGCCAGTCGCACTCCCCCGCCATCGGCTGCTCGCTCGATGGCATTCCGGCAGGTATCGCCGTTGACCTTGAGCAACTGCAGTCCTTTTTGGACCGTCGCGCCCCCGGCCGTGACGAGACCGCGACCAAGCGCCGCGAGGCCGATGCCGCGCATATCATTGCCGGTGTGGTCGACGGACACACCACGGGCGCGCCTATCGCCGCGATCATCGAGAACACCAACACGCGCTCCAAGGACTACTCCGAGCTGCGCCGCAAGCCCCGCCCGGGCCATGCGGATTTCCCGGCACGCGTGAAGTACCACAACATGCACGACGTCGCCGGCGGCGGACACTTCTCCGGTCGCCTGACGGCGCCCCTGTGCATCGCGGGCGGCATCGCGCTGCAGGCGCTCGAAGCCCGCGGCATCAAGGTGATGGCGCACGTGGCGCAGATCGGTGGCATCTCTGATCTGCCCATGGACGACATGGTCTATCGCGAGGCCGACCGCAAGGCGATCCTTTCGAACGACCTGCCGTGCATTGACGCCGCAGCTGGCGGTCGTATGCGCGAGGAGATTCTGTCCGCGCGCGACGAGCTCGACAGCATCGGCGGCATCGTGGAGTGCGGTATCTACGGCCTGCCCGCGGGCATCGGCGACCCCATGTTCGACGGCATCGAGAACCGCATCGCGCAGATTGCGTTTGGGATTCCCGCCGTAAAAGGCGTGGAGTTTGGCATGGGCTTTGCCGTCGCCGCCATGCGTGGCAGCGAGAACAACGATCCGTATCGCATCGACGCCGAGACCGGCAAGATCGATGTCGAGTCGAATAATGCCGGCGGCATTCTGGGTGGCATTTCGACCGGCGCACCCGTCATGTGGCGCATGGCCGTAAAGCCCACGCCCTCCATTGGCCGCGAGCAGCAGACGGTGGACATGGACGCTATGGAAAATGCCGAGCTCTCGGTCCACGGCCGCCACGATCCCTGCATCGTCCCGCGCGCCGTCCCCGTAGCCGAAGCAGCCGCAGCGCTGGCCATCTGGGACGCCCTCCTCGAGGACGCAGCCCAGCGCTAAAAATCACCGACACGTGAAAGGGGTCCCTATGGACCTTGCTGACATTCGCCAGACCATCGATGGCATCGATACCACACTGCTCAATAGCTTTGTTGAGCGCATGGACATTGCCACAGAGGTCGCCAAATCAAAAATCGAGATGGGCAAGGCCGTCTTCGACCCCGCCCGCGAGCGCTCCAAGCTCAACAACCTTGCCGGCCGCGCGCCCGAGCGCTACAAGGCGCAGACCATCACGCTGTTCCGCCTCCTCATGAGCATGAGCAAGGCCGAGCAGCAGCGCTATATCAACGAGCTCAAGGGCATCACGGTCTCTCAAAAGGCCCGCGCCACTGCCGAGGCCTTCGACACGCCCTTCCCCCAAACTGCCAGCGTCGCCTGCCAGGGCGTTGAGGGCGCCTACAGCCAAATCGCCGCGTGCAAGCTCTTCGACGTGCCCGATATCGCGTTCTTCGACACCTTCGAAGGTGTCATGCGCGCCGTGCGAGACGGCTTCTGCGAGTTTGGCGTACTACCCATCGAAAACTCCACCGCGGGCTCGGTCAACGCGGTCTACGACCTGCTCGCGCAGTTCGACTTCCACATTGTGCGCTCGCTGCGCCTCAAGATCGACCACAACCTGCTCGTCAAGCCCGGCACCAAGCTACAGGATGTTCGTGAGGTCTATAGCCATGGCCAGGCCATCGCGCAATGTGCCGGCTTTATCGAAGCGCACGATCTGCACGCCACCAAGTATCCCAACACGGCTATGTCGGCTGAGATGGTCGCCAACTCCGAGCGCACCGACGTCGCCGCCATCGCCTCGCGCAGTTGTGCGGCGCTCTACGGTCTGGAGGTGCTGGAGCCCAACATTCAGGACTCGGACAACAACTACACGCGCTTTGTCGTCATCAGCCGCGAGCCACGCGTCTATCCCGGTGCCAACCGCACCTCGCTCATGATCACCACGGCCAACGAACCGGGCGCCCTCTATCGCGTGCTCGAGCGCTTCTACGCGCTCAACATCAACCTCATCAAGCTCGAGAGCCGTCCCATCCCCGGGCACGACTTTGAGTTTATGTTCTACTTCGATCTGGACTGTCCCTTTGGCAGCAAGGCCCTCGACGACCTGCTCGATTCCATCGACGACGTGTGCGAAAGCTTCACCTACTTTGGCAGCTACACGGAGGTGCTCTAGATGACTGATGTCGCCACAACCCGCCCCTACGGCGTCCTGGGCCGTGTGCTGGGCCACAGCTACACCCCGACCATCTACAAGGAGCTCGCTGGGCTCGAGTACGTGCGATTTGAGCGCGAGCCCGAGGACCTCGCGGCCTTTATGACGGGCGACGAATGGGAGGGTACCAACGTGACCATCCCCTACAAGCGCGCCGTCATGGACTACCTGGACGAGCTGAGCCCGCTCGCCGAACGCATGGGCAACGTCAACACGATCACGCGTCTGCCCGATGGCCGCCTGCGCGGCGACAACACCGACTACTTCGGTTTCCAGTGCCTGGTCGAGGAGCTGGGTGTGGATATTGCCAGCAAGAAGGCCCTCGTGCTCGGAGCCACCGGCGGCGCCGGCACCACGGCAAGTATGGTGCTGGGCGACCTGGGCGCGATCGTGGTGCCCGTGGGACGCACGAGCGAGGTCAACTACGACAACATCACACAGCAGTCCGACGCCGCGCTGCTCGTCAACTGCACGCCTGCCGGTATGTTCCCCCACTGCCCCGACGCGCCTTGCACGCTCGAGGGCCTCGACGCGCTCGAGGGCGTCATCGATATTGTCTACAACCCCGCCCGCACGGGACTCATGCTCGAGGCTGAGCGTCGCGGCATCCCCTGCATCGGCGGTTTGCTCATGCTTGTGGCCCAGGCGGCGCAAGCCGTCGAGCGCTATACCAGCCAGGTCACCCCGCGCGAGCGCATCCTGGATGTAACGGAACGCTTGTCACGCCGCGAACAGAACATCGCACTGATTGGCATGCCGGGCTCGGGCAAAACCCGCGTGGGTGAGCAGATAGCCCTACTCACCGGCCGCGAGCACATCGACCTGGACCGCGCCCTCGAGGAGCGTCTGGGCATGCCTTGCGCCGACTTTATCGTCGAG
>USKV01000169.1 GCA_900555355.1 uncultured Collinsella sp. | reverse complement strand
AGGGCCGGGCGCGACCTGTGAGATTTATCGCGAGTTCCGCACGAGCCGAAGAGCACTTAATGTGCTCTTCGTGCGAGCAGGACTGTAGAGCAGGAAATCTCACTGGCCGCGCCCGGCCCCCTGTGGGCGAGCAAGCGGACGACAAACACATCTGTCCAACAATTCGTCCGAAACATAATGAAAAACCGTTTGATGTGAGTTAATATAAACAACGTCGTGAATCTGACTCCTGCCACATACATGACAGGGGTTAAACACAAAAAAGGAGTCAACTATGGTTTCTGAGAAGGCTACCCTCGTTAATCCTCAGGGTCTGCACATGCGTCCGGCTGGTCTGTTCGCCTCCACCATGGGCAAGTACGCCTGTGACGTGACGGTCGTCACCCCCGAGAAGGAGGTCAACGGCAAGTCCCCGATGGCCCTCATGGCTGCTGGTATCCCCTGCGGCACCGAGGTCGAGGTCAAGTGTGACGGCGCTGACGAGGCCGAGGCTCTGGCTGCTGCCATCGAGCTCATCAAGAGCGGTCTTGGCGAGTAGAACTCAAACGGGTCGCATGTTGAACAACTAAGTTCATATTTGGGGGCGCAGTGACCTGTTGTAAGGTAACTGCGCTCTTTTGTCATGGATATGGCAAAACGCTTTATCACATGACACGGAGAGAGGAATGGGAATGTATCAGGGAGTCAACGCATCCGAGGGCATCGGTATCGGCACCGTCATGGTCGCCGTCGATCCCGACTTGACGTTTGAACCGCACGAGGTCGCTGATTCGGCAGCAGAGAAAGAGCGCTATCAGGCTGCTCTTTCGGTCTTCTGCGAGAAGACTCAGGCTCAGGCCGACCACATGAAGGAGACGGTGGGCGAGGCCGAGGCCGAGATCATGAGCGGGCACATTGTCCTGGCTCAGGATCCGGGCATGACCGACGCCATTAACGCCGCTATTGACGGCGGCACCTGCGCCGAGCAGGCGCTCATGGACACTTCGACCATGTTCGAGAACATGTTCCTGTCCATGGACGACGAGATGTTCCGTCTGCGCGCGGCCGACATCGCCGACATCCGCACCGGTATTCTGGCCGAGCTGCTGGGCAAGGAGGTCGTCGACCTCTCCGTCCTGCCCGAGAACACCGTCGTTGTCGTGCATGACCTCACGCCGTCCATGACCGCCACGATCGATAAGGCCCACGTTGCCGGCATCGTCACCGAGACCGGTGGCCGCACGTCGCACTCCGCGATCATCGCGCGTGCCCTCGAGATCCCGGCTGTCCTTTCGGTTTCCAACAGCTGCACCGCGCTGCGCAACGGTATGACCGTTGTCGTCGACGGTGGCAAGGGTGTTGTCGAGGCTGATCCCGACGAGGAGACGCTCGCTGCCTACACCGCCAAGGCCGAGGCCTTCGCTGCCGAGAAGGCAGCCCTCGAGGCCTTCCGTGGCAAGCCGTCCGTGACTGCCGATGGCATCAAGAAGATCATCGCCTGCAACATCGGTAACCCCGATGACGTGCCCAACGCGCTCGATCACGACGCCGAGGCCATTGGTCTGTTCCGCTCCGAGTTCCTGTTCATGGACTCTGCCGAGCTTCCTTCCGAGGAGGAGCAGTTCAACGCCTACCGCAAGGTCGCCAGCGCGCTCAAGGGTGCTCCGGTCATCATCCGCACGCTCGATGTGGGTGGCGACAAGGAGATCCCGTACCTGCACATGGTCAAGGAAGACAACCCCTTCATGGGCTTCCGCGCCGTGCGTTACTGCCTGGCCAATCCCGACCAGTACAAGGTCCAGCTCCGCGCTCTGCTGCGCGCTAGCGCCTTCGGTGACGTCAAGATCATGATCCCGCTCGTCACTTGCGTCGAGGAGGTCGTGGCCGTCAAGGAGCTCGTCGAGCAGTGCAAGGCCGAGCTGACCGAAGAGGGTCGAAAGTTCAACGAGAACATCGAGGTCGGCATTATGGTCGAGACGCCCGCCGCTTCGCTGCTCGCTGACCGTCTTGCCGAGGTCGCCGACTTCTTCTCCATCGGCACCAACGACCTGATCGGCTACACCATGTGCGCCGACCGTGGCAACGACACCATCTCCAACCTGTACCAGGTGTACTATCCCGCCGTGCTCCGCTCGCTCAAGAACATCATCGAGAGCGGCGTGAAGGCCGGCATCATGGTCGGTATGTGCGGCGAGGCCGCTGCCGATCCGCTGCTTGAGCCGCTGCTGATCAGCTGGGGCCTGGAGGAGTTCTCGATGAGCGCTCCGTCCATCCTGCGCGCCCGCAAGACCATCAGCCAGTGGACCAAGGCCGAGTGCGACGAGCTCGCCGAGAAGGCGCTCGCCTGCAACACCGCCGCCGAGGTCAAGGCACTGCTCGAGTCCGCAGCTCGCTAATTTGGTATCAGAGGTAACCGCGTGGTTGGAATGGGCCGGCCACGCGGCCCTCACATATACAGGGGGTACTGTAAATGTTCTACACGCTAACCGCTAACCCGGCTGTCGACATGACGGTTTCGAGCTCTCCGCTCGAGCCCGACGAGAACGTCCGCACCGGCTCGGCCAGCTACACGGCCAACGGCAAGGGCCTCGATGTGTCCTTCGCCTTTAAGAAGATGGGCGTCGACACCGTCGCGCTCGGATTCTTCGCCGGCTTCACGGGCAAGTTTATCGTCGAGGAGGTCATGAACCTGGGTTGCCTGTGCCGCCCGGTCTGGACCGACGGTATCACGCGCATCAACACCTACGTCAACGATGGCCAGCACGAGTACGGCATCCTGAACCCCGGCGCTCCGATCACGCCGCAGCACCAGGAGGAGCTCTACAACATCCTGGACACCGCGGGCGATCTTGAGTGCCTGATTGTCTCCGGCTCCGTGCCTCCCAAAGCTACGCCCGACTTCCTGGCTCAGGTCATGGAGCACGCTCAGGCTCGTGGCGCTGACGTCGTCCTGGACCTGTCCTCCGACAAGCTCAAGGAGCTCGCTCACAAGAAGCCGCTGCTCATCAAGCCGAACCATCACGAGATGAAGGCCATCTTCGGTGTGCCGGTCGATACCGACGACGAGGTTCGCGTTGCCATGAAGATGGCTCACGACGCTGGCGTTCAGAACGTGCTGCTCACCCGTGGTAGCCGCGGCGACGCTTACTTCTCCAACGGCGAGGACATCTGGTACGCCAAGCGTGAGTTCAACATCAAGCTGGTTTCTTCCGTCTGCGCCGGCGACTGCACCCTCGCTGCGTTCCTGCACAAGTGGTACAGGGATCGCGACAACGTCGAGGAGGCCATGAAGCTCGCTATGGCCACCGGCGCCAACGTTGCCGAGTCCGTTGGCATCGGCGACTTCGGTCACGTCGACGAGTACAGCAAGCGCGTTGCTGTCCGTAAGCTCGATCGCCAGTAATCGAAACACGACATATTCGTGCGCATGCGGCGCCCCGGTTTCGGCCGGGGCGCCTTTTTTTGTTCCGTCATGGGGGAGGGGTGTCCTGCTGTACTTCATCGCTTCCACACCGTTCACCGAGTTGTCCTAGCCTTTTGCCGATCCGTGGAATATACTTTCATTAACACGTTGCTTCGTGAAAGGAACATTCATGATTTACACGCTCACTGCAAATCCCGCCATTGACTACAACATCGCTTGTGACGGCCTTGCTGCCAACACCGTCACGCGTACTCGCAACGCCGTCTATACGCCCAACGGCAAGGGCCTCAACGTCTCGTTTACGCTTGACCACTACGGTGTCGACACCACGATCCTGGGCTTCTTCGCTGGCTTCTCGGGCGAGTTCATCGTCAAGGGCGCCGAGGCCCTGGGCGTGCCCGTCAAGCCCGTGTGGACCGACGGCATCACGCGCGTCAACGTGTTCCTCAATGCCGGCCCCGACACCGAGTACAACATGGTCAACGCCGGTGCCGCCATCAACGAGGCCAATGAGCAGGAGATGTTTGAGCTCATCGATTCGCTCGATGACATGACCTGCTTGGTCATCAGCGGCTCGCTGCCTCCCAACACTTCCGAGGGCTTCTTGGCCGAGGTCCTGCGCCGTGTCAAGGCCAAGGGGGCCGAGTTCGTCCTCGACATCTCGAGCCATCAGCTGTCAGACCTCATTGCTCTGGAGCCAC
>USKV01000168.1 GCA_900555355.1 uncultured Collinsella sp. | reverse complement strand
GCCATGCTCCTCAGCGATGAGAGCAAGTGCTTTGCCTTTCTGGCGGGCCACGAGTCCTTCGCTGCTGCCGAGGGCGCTATCGGTATCGTGAAGAACGCCAACAAGGCCCGTAAGGAGCCCCTGCGGGTGATCCTCAACGGTCTCGGTAAGGACGCTGCCCAGATCATCAGCCGCATCAACGGCTTTACCTATGTTCAGACGCAGTTTGACTACTATACCGGCAAGCTGAGCATCGTCCGGGAGATTCGTTACTCCGAGGGTGAGCGGGCTGACGTCCGCTGCTACGGTGCCGATGATGTCCGGGAGGGCGTGGCCATTATGCACCACGAGGGTGTAGATGTGTCCATCACCGGCAACTCCACCAACCCCACCCGGTTCCAGCACCCTGTGGCCGGCACCTATAAGAAGGAGTGCATCGAGCAGGGCAAGAAGTACTTCTCCGTCGCCTCCGGCGGCGGCACGGGCCGTACTCTGCACCCCGACAACATGGCTGCTGGCCCCGCTTCCTACGGCATGACCGACACCATGGGCCGTATGCACTCCGACGCCCAGTTCGCCGGTTCTTCCTCCGTGCCTGCGCACGTCGACATGATGGGTCTCATCGGCATGGGCAACAACCCCATGGTCGGTGCCACCGTCGCCTGCGCTGTCGCCGTCGAGGAGGCCCTCAAGGCCTAATCGCGCCCGCGCGATGCTCATATAGTTGAGCTTTGGAGCCGCTACCCACCCGGGTAGCGGCTCTTTTTTGTCGCCGCAAAGCGTTCGGGATCCGATATATCAATTCTGATGGAACATAAGGCGTAATGAGAAGGAGCCACCAAGCGGCCCTAACGTCCACACGCCATATTTGCCCTTTACCGATTTATTCAATCTTTGCGATACCTTTGCCAATCTCCCGTGCGACAATGCGCGAACGAGAAAGGAATCCCATGGAATTAACTGATGTACTGGTAATCGGATCGGGCATCGCTGGCCTTTGCGCCGCCATAGAAGCAGCACGCGCGGGTGCGACCGTTGCCATCGCAAGCGCCGGCAAGACCATGAGCGGATCGAGCTTCTTCCCGGGCACCTGGGGCCTCGGCCTTATTGGCCCCGTCGACAAAGACGACGAGCAAGACCTCATCGACACCATCCAAACCGTCGGCGGCGGCGCTGCCGACCCCGAACTCGTCCAGACGTTCGTCCACGGCATTCCCCAAGCGATTGACTGGCTCGAACAGGATCTGGGCGTAGAACTCCAGCGCCCGCAAAGCGCCGAGAGCGCCCAGCAAAAGCAATTTATCCCCTGCTTTGACCATAAGACACGCATGTGGCGCGGTCTGACCCGCAAGCCTCTTGAAGACGCGTGTGCGGCCCAGATCAAATCTCTTGGCATTCGTCTGCTCCCCCGCCACGAGCTCATCGATCTTGTTGAGGACACAACCGGAAAGATTACCGGCGCCGTGCTCTACAACCAAACAGACGAGCGCATCGTGACCTTTACAACAAAGGCCACTATCATCGCTGCGGGCGGCACGGGCGGCCTGTTCGAGCGCAGCCTCACTTCGGCCGATGTACTCAGCTCATCACAGGCCATCGCACTGGCGCACGGCGTATCCCTTACCAATATAGAGTTCATTCAGATGATGCCCGGTTTCATTGAACCTAAGCGCAACCTGGTCTTTAACGAAAAGACCTGGCGCTACGTCACGTTCGACCAACCGGTCGACATTGCCAACGAAAAGTTAGACAATCTGCTTGAGCAACGCTCAGGATATGGCCCCTTCACTTCGCGCTTGGCTTCTCGCGCCATCGATCTTGCCATCGATCAAGCAGGTGCCGAAGGCCTAGCGCTCCACTACGACTTCCCGCGAGAGAATGTCCCCGAGTTCGTGCAGACCTTTGCCACTTGGCTACAAGACGAGCATGGTATCGCTCCGAGCGACGAGATGCGTGTGGCGATGTATGCCCACGCGGCCAACGGCGGCATCAAGATCGACAGGACCGCGTACACGGGCGTTGAGGGCCTCTACGCCTGTGGCGAGGCAACAGGCGGCATGCACGGCGCCGACCGCATTGGTGGCTTGTCAAGCGCCAACGGCATCGTATTCGGACGTATCGCGGGCGCATCGGCAGCCCTCACAGCACAGAAAGAGCCTGAGGCGGCCCTGAAGGCGGATATCACCCTCCCCCAGTACGGCATTGCCACAACAGATGCCGAACGCCTGACACACAGCCTTAGGCACACGATGAGCACCTTTTGCATGATCAACCGCACCGAGACGGGCCTATCCGAGGCACTACACGAGCTTGAGGGCTTGAAGACAGAGGCAACGACCTTGAGCACACAGAAAGCCCAGGACAGCGAAGTCGCAGCCCTCGCCCGCCTGCAATCGCAGATTCAACTAGCACAGGAAATGGTCAAAGCCATGCGCAAGCGAAGCGAAAGCCTGGGTTCGCACTATCGAGCGGACTAAGCTGAGCACCCCTCTAGAGCAGAACACAACTAATCGATATCTAAGGACCCCGTGAGCTCAAAGCGACACGGGGCCCATTCGTGTCCGCACGGCAGCGTATCCTTATTCTTAATACAGAGTCGACATAGTCCACGTAGACAAATGAACAGAAAGGAAGAGATATGGACAGCAGGGATATCGAGAAATGGCGTGTCGAACTTGACAGCTACGCCCATGTAGAAGACGGCGTTGAGTATTGGCTTGCACGCGATTTAATGGAACCCATGGGGTACACTCGATGGGAGAACTTCGCCGAAGTTATTAAGAGGGCAAAAGTCTCGTGCGAAACAAACAAAACTCCAGTTGATTCCCATTTTCGTGACACAACGAAAATGGTAACTGCCGGTGTCGCCGCTCGCGCGGTTAAAGACTACAAACTTACGCGCTATGCATGCTATTTAATCGCCCAGAACGGAGATTCAAACAAGCCAGAGATCGCGCTCGCCCAGGCATACTTTGCTGTGCAGACGCGCCGCCAAGAACTCATAGAGCAGCGCTTCGCAGAGATTCAGCGCTTGCAGGCGCGCCACTCACTATCTGATTCAGAGAAACAGCTCTCGGGCATTGCATTCAAACGAGGCGTGGACTCCAAAGGATTCGCAATCATCAAGTCGAAGGGCGATGAGGCGTTATTCGGCGGCAGAAGCACGGCGGACATGAAGCGGCAGCTTGGTGTGCCCAAGAGCGCGGCATTGGCGGACAGGTTAGCTGATGTTCTCATCAAAGCAAAGGACCTTACGAACTCGATGACGGCCTTCAACGCCGAGGAACACGATCTGTACGGCCTGGACCAGATCAAGCAAGAGCACATCGAGAACAACACAAGCGTGCGTGGTAGCCTCATCGACCGTGGAATTGTCCCCGAGAATCTACCGCCTGCCGAGGATACAAAGAAGCTCGAACGTCGCGTGAAAGCAGACGAGAAAAAGCTCAAAGAGGGCACAGACGGATTCACCGACCCCCAGGGCAGGCTCGACTTGTAAAGCGTCTGTGCCCTTACGGGTTCGACCCCATGCGAGGTCAACAAAAAAGACGGCCAACCGAAGTTGACCGTCTTAACATGCTTTGGTGGGCCGTCAGGGGGTCGAACCCTGGACCTTGGGATTAAGAGTCCCCTGCTCTACCAACTGAGCTAACGACCCGATATCAACACGAAGCAAGAACTGGGGTGGGTAAAGGGACTCGAACCCTCGACCTACGGGACCACAACCCGTCGCTCTAGCCAACTGAGCTACACCCACCGTGTCCTGTGCGCTTCGCGCTCGACTATTATTGCAAGGAACGCCACGCGATGCAAGCCCCAATTTTCAAGAATTTTGAAAAGAGTTTTTCGAGCGCGTTTCGAGCAATTCCCACCGGTTCCATAGGAGTAAACTTGCCCCACTGCAAATGCTCGAAAGGACCGGCATGAAAGAACTCTCCAACCGCACGGCAACATTTACCGATTCGGTCATCCGCCGCATGACACGCATCTCCAATAAGTACGGCGCTGTCAATCTCTCGCAGGGCTTCCCTGACTTCGATCCCCCAGCGCAGCTGCTCGATAGCCTCAGCACCATCGCCACCGACCCCAAGCCGCTTTACCACCAGTACTCCATCACCTGGGGCGCGCAG
>USKV01000167.1 GCA_900555355.1 uncultured Collinsella sp. | reverse complement strand
GCCGCGAGTTCACGGCGAATATCACCCATGAGCTCAAGACGCCGCTTACGGCGATTTCGGGCTATGCCGAGCTCATCGCAAACGGCATGGTCGAGGGCGAGGGCGACCTGCGCAACTTTGGCGGTCGCATCTATCGTGAGGCGGGCCGCTTGGCAGCGCTTGTCAACGATATCCTTACGCTGTCTAACTTGGACGAGGCCGAGCGTGCAGCTGAGGGCGAGGCGGTGCCCATTGGGTCCACGGAGCCTATTGAGCTCTCGCGTGCCATCTACGCGGTCGAGCAGCGTCTTGAACAGGTCGCCCGTCAGGCGAATGTGACGATAAGTCATGAGACCAAGCCTGTGGTCATCGAGGGCGTGTCGCGCTTGATTGACGAGCTCATCTATAATCTGGCAAGCAACGCCATCCGCTACAATCGACCCGGCGGTACGGTTACGCTGCAGTGCGGCACCAACGACGAAGGCCATCCGTTCCTTGCGGTCGCCGACACGGGAATCGGCATCGCGCCTGAAGAACAGGGCAAGGTATTTGAGCGGTTCTATCGCGTGGACAAGAGTAGGTCCAAGGCGCGCGGCGGAACCGGTCTGGGGCTTGCCATTGTCAAGCACGCCGCTCTGTACCATCACGCCGCGATTGACCTGTCGAGTGAGACGGGCGTGGGAACCACCATTACGGTGACGTTTCCCATACAGCAGGACGAGCCATTCGCATAGCGATACAACATAGATATTGATGCAGACGCCGTATTTGACTTTCGGGTGCGGCGTTGTTGTGCAATTTTACGATTGCTTCCGACATTTTTACAGGAGAGCCTGTTTCTTATGTATAGAGTTTGGTCTCGGTAAAAAGATGCGATAACATACGGACAGTTTTGTCAATCCGAACTGGGGAAATGAAAGGCAAGCTGCATGACCCTTCTCGAACTGTTCCAGCTGCTGAAGAAGCACCTTCAGCTGGTCATCACCCTTCCGGTGGTCTGCGCGATCGCCATGGGCATCGTGTCCTTCGTTGCGATGGACAACACCTATACCGCGACGACGAGCATGTACATTCTCGCCAAGACCGACGATAGCGGTCAGATGAGCTACAACGGTCTCTCGGCGAGCCAGATGCTTTCCAACGATATCGCCACGCTGCTGGATAGCGATAGCGTTAAGAGCGGCGCAGCCAATGAACTGGGCCTCACCGATCTGGATGACTACAAGGTGTCTGTTTCCTCCGAGACCACCACGCGTGTCATTACGCTTTCGGTTACCGGCACCGATGCCAAGGAGACGGCTAAGGTCGCAAAGGCCATGGCCAGCTCGGTGAGTACGGTCGCTCAGAACGTCGGCGCTGCCCAGAGCATCAACGTTATCGACGAGGCCAAGACCTCCGAAGCCCCCAGCGGCCCCAAGCGCACGCTGTATATTGCCGTCGCGTTCCTCGCCGGTATCTTTATCGCAGTTGCCTATGTCGTTTTGGCAGACATGCTCAATACCCGCATCCGCGGTGCCGAAGAGGCAGAAGAGCTCCTGGGCATTCCCGTTGTTGGCCGAATTCCGGCTATGAAAGGTGGTAAATAGGCATGGCTAAGGCAAAGAACACCGATAAGCTCGTTGTACAGAATGCCGCCAAGACCCTTCTGGCCAACATCCGCTTTGCGAGCGTGGACGACCCCATTCGCACCATTACCGTCACGTCCTCGATTCCCAACGAGGGCAAGTCTACGGTTTCCATCAACCTTGCCCAGGCTATCGCCACGAGCGGCAAGTCCGTGCTCCTGGTCGAGGCCGATATGCGCCGCAGGTCCCTTTCCGATATGCTCGGCGTTCGTTCGCGCGGCGGACTCTATGCGGTCCTTTCCGAGCAGATCTCCATTGACCAGGCAATTGTCGAGACGGGTCAGAAGAACTTCTACTTCCTCGATGCCGAGCCGCATATTCCCAATCCTGCCGACATCATCGTCTCTCACCGCTTTGCCAAGTTGGTAAAGGCACTGTCCGCCAAGTTCCAGTACGTCATCTTTGATGCTCCCCCGGTCGGCACCTTCATCGATGCTGCCGAGATTGCCAGCCTGACCGACGGTACGCTGTTCGTGGTGCGCGAGGACTTCACCAAGCGCGAGGAGGCACTCAACGCTATCGGCCAGCTTAAGAAGTCCGAGAAGGTCAAGCTCATCGGTACCGTCATGAACTACTGCGAGACCGAGACCAGCGAGTACTACTACTCCTACTACACCAAGGACGGTAAGAAGGTTAAGAAGGGCTCCGACGATCAGGGGACTTCCAAAAAGGGCATCTTCACCAACCGAGCAAACGTTTAGTTGATTAAGGCTGACCTATGCGTGACATTCATTGCCATATCTTGCCGGGTGTAGACGACGGCGCCGCCGATCTCGAAGAGAGCTTGGCGATGCTCGAGGCTGCCAAGCGGGCCGGTGTAACCAGAATCGTTTGCACTCCTCACTGCCGTGATCCCTATTTTGATTACGACAAGATGTGGGATGCCTTTGAGCTGCTGCGTGATAACGCTGACGGTTTTCCGCTCCAGATGGGCTTCGAGGTCAACCATCGAAAGCTCGTTGAACTTGGTATCGATGCCGCGGAGCACTTGCATTTCGATGGAACCAACGAGTTTCTGCTCGAGCTTTCGACACATGCCGATGCGTATGCGTTTAGAGAGTACGAGAACACGATTTACGATTTGCAGTGCCGTGGCTACCAGGTGATCATCGCTCATCCTGAGCGCTATCGTGCGGTTCAAAAGGATGTAAGCGTGGCGGAGCGCCTGGTCGATATGGGCTGCAAGCTGCAGGCTTCGGCGGACTTTATTGCCGGCGGTCGCTTTGGTCGCGAGAAAAAGCCGGCACAGCGCCTGTTCGATCAGAACCTGTACAGCTTCATCGCGAGCGATGCCCATAACGTGGGTCATTACGACTGCCTGGCGAAGGCTCGCGCGAAGTTTAGCGTGCGCGGAGCTCATTTTCGTTAAAATCTGTCCCTAACGTTCGCATTGAATGAAAGGGCAGCCATGGATATCCAACTTAAGACAGGATGCTTTGATGACGCGGCGTTGGTGCGCCGCGTCGTTTTTATGGACGAGCAGGGCTACGAGAATGAGTTCGACGCTATCGACGAGGATCCGAACTGCATTCATGTGACGCTCTATGTAGACGGCGAGCTTGCCGGTTGCTCGCGCGTGTTTCCCGAAGAGCTTGAGCGCGTGGCTGACGCAGAGGCCCCGGTGTTGCCGGCATGCGACATGGACGAAGGCGTTGCGGCGGGGGAGACCTACATTATGGGGCGCGTCGCCGTGCTGCCGGCTATGCGTCGTCGCGGACTGGCGAGTGCGATCGTCGAGGCCAGTGCTGCGTGTGCACGCAATGCCGGCGCTAAGCTTATTAAGCTGCATGCGCAGGAATACGTGCTGCCGCTCTATGTAAAGGCGGGCTACACGCAAATTGCCCCGGTAGACTACGAAGACGAGGGCCAGCCCCATGTCTGGATGGCCAAGCGCGTAGATGGTAGATAGGGACGTTCCTTTTTTGCCGGCAGTTTGGGACACTCCTTACGGGGCACCCCCTCCACAGCGCCTATGCCAGCTTGTCGATTTGCCCAATCTCCCAGAGCGGAATATTGACGAGCGTGCCTTCGTCTCTATATGCCGCTAACGATGTTCTCACGCAGCGCTCGAGCTTGAACTTCTCGCAGGCAATCCTCAGGCTCTTTGCTTTGAGATTCTCTGCCGCCTTGACCTCGAGCGGAAGCACGGTCCCCGCATGGTCGACGGCAAAGTCAGTCTCTGCATTGCCGGAGGAGGATGACCAATACGCGGGAGTATTGCCTTGGAGCAAAAGCTCCTGTGCGACGTATTGCTCGGTCAGCGAGCCTTTGAACTCCGTAAAAACAGCGGGCCCGTTCAGAACAATGGCTGGCGTGAGGCCGGAGAGTGCTCCGAGGATGCCGGTGTCGATGCAGAACAGCTTGAAGCCCGAGAGATCCTCGTAGCTTGTGAGCGGTGCTCTTAGGGCGGAAACACGTGGTACCTTATGAACGATTCCATAGTCCATGAGCCACTGGAGGCTTTCCTCAAAATCGCGTGCGCGCGCCCCGGGACGAAGCGCGCCGTAGACGAACTTATTGTT
>USKV01000166.1 GCA_900555355.1 uncultured Collinsella sp. | reverse complement strand
CCGCCATGCGCCTCCACGATGGAGCGGCAGAGCGAAAGGCCAAGGCCGATGCTTCGACGCGAATCCACGGGCCGCGTATTGCTTGAGGTGAAGAAGCGCTCAAAGATATGAGGCTTGTCGCAGTCTGCCACACCCGGCCCATCGTCTGCGACGTCCACCACGACGAACGCGCCCTCGCGACGTGCGCTGATGGTGACAGTCGAGTCCTCGGGCGTGTATTTGAAGGCGTTCATGATGAGATTCGTAAGCACCTGCATGATGAGATGGACGTCGATGCGTACCAGCAGGATGTCGTCAGTGTGCTCGATGGTGACGGCACGTCCATGCGATGCTTGGGCGACATGGCTGAGGGCGGCCTCGATGACCTCGTCGATGAGCTCGGATGTTAAGTTGAGGCGAATGGTGCCGTCCTCGACGCGTGTGATGGCGAGGAGGTTCTCCACGGTATCGATAAGCCAGAGGGAGTCGTCGTAGATGGCATCGGCAAGATCGCAGCGTTGTTCGAGGCTGAGCTTCTCGTCGCTCTTCCGAAGGATTGCCGCAGATCCGGATATAGCCGTGAGGGGTGTCCTCAAATCGTGGCCGATGGAGCGCAAAAGGTTGGCGCGCAGCTGCTCGTTTTTCGCCAAGACCGCAGCCTCTTCGCGCTCTTGCGCCGCCCGGTCGCTTTCGAGCGCCAAGGCGCATTCACCTACGATAGATAGGACGATCGAATGCTCGAAGGCTTCGATCTCGCGCCCCTCCAGGGCGATGCCGATGACACCGAATACCTTGTCGCCGGTGCGAACCGCGAGGTAGAGACAGCGCGCCTCAGGCAGGGTCCGCGTGCTTGCGCCCGCGCGCTTGTTGTTGGTGTAGGTCCAGGTTGCAACGGCGCGCTCGTAGTCGGTGAGCAGCGACGCGGATCGGTTTTCGGTGCCAGCGGACTCATAGAGCGCCTTGCCGAGCGTGCCGTGTTCGGCGGGGTAGAAGACCACGTCGAGTTTTAGCAGTTTGACGAGTTGGTTCATGGCGACGCGGGCGCACTCCTCCGCGCTATGGGCTTGCTGCAAGAGCTGGTTCGTTTCGAGGAGTACGCGCGTTTTGAATGCGTTCTCGGCGGATGTACGGGCGTTGTCGGCGATGCGCGCAGTTAACTCGCCGGCGACCATAGCGGTGGCGAACATGATGCCGAACGTGACCAGATAGCTTCGGTCGTAGCTGGCGAGCGAAAACAGAGGCGTGACGAAGCAGAAGTTGTAAAGCACTACAGAGAGCACGCTCGATACGATCGTGCAGATACGCCCCGTCGTGGTGACGGCGGTCAGCAGGGCCGTGAAGATATAGAGGGATATGATGCTGGAATCGGCAAATCCCAGATGGCGGAAAGCCGTGCCGATCGCCGTGGCGGCAAGAGAGAGAGCCAGCGTGCGAAGCACGTTTCGGCTGCTGGGCGGCTGCAGGGCGAGCGCATGGCGGCGTCCTTTGGGTCGGGAGGGCGGAGTCGACTGTTCTGGAATGATGTAAATGTCGAGGTTCGGAGCGAATGTTATGAGCTGTTCTACGAGAGATTTGCGGCCGAAGAGGGCCTGACGGACGCTGCTGCGCTCGCCCGTGCGCCCCATGACGATCTTCGAAATACCCGACAGGCGCGCGAACTCGGAGATCTGAAACGCGATGTCGTCGCCATAGACGGTTTCCATATGTGCTCCGAGCTGCTCGGCTAGGGCGATATTGGCTGCAAGCTTGGCGCGCTCATCATCGCTCATGGCTTGCGTGCGCGGGCTCTCTACGAACAGGGCGACGAGCTCGCTGCGAAACGCTTTCGCCATGCGTGCGGCGGCACGGACGATGCGGGGATTGGTCGGCGCCGGGGAGACACAGACTAAGATACGCTCCCTGGTGTAGTAGTCACGGTTTCCCAGCACGCGTGCGGCGTCTGTGAGGTGACCGGTGCGATCGGCGCAGCGGCGCAGCGCGATTTCTCGGAGTGCGGTGAGGTTCTCGACGGTAAAAAAATGCTGTTGCGCTCGGTCGGCTTGTGCGGGACGGTAGACGAGGCCGGCGCGAAGGCGCTCAAGTAGGTCTTCGGGCTCTATGTCGACGAGCTCGACCTGGTCGGCATCATCGAAGATACGGTCGGGGATTCGTTCGCTCACGACAACGCCGGTGATGGATGCAACCATGTCGTTTAGGCTCTCGATATGCTGAACGTTCACGGTCGTATAGACGTCGATGCCCGCATGTAGAAGTTCCTCGACGTCTTGATAGCGTTTGTCGTGGCGAGACCCCGGCGCATTCGTATGGGCGAGCTCGTCGACAAGGATGAGCTGAGGGGCGCGTTCGATAGCCGCATCTAGATCGAACTCGCTGAGCGCAATGCCGTTGTGCTCGATGAGTTTACAGGGCACGTTCTCAAGCCCTTGTGCAAGATGGGCAGTTGCCGGACGTTCGTGCGGCTCGATGTATCCCGCGACGACGTCGACACCTCGCCGCTTGGCGGCGTGGGCGGCTTGAAGCATCGCATAGGTTTTGCCTGTGCCAGCAGCGTAGCCAAAGAAAATTTTGAGGTGTCCCCGGCTGGTTCGAGTGTCATCGGCGACCCCGTCTTTCTCAATTGCCTTGAGGATGAGGTCTGGATTGACGCGAGTGTCCGATGCGTCGCGCTGCATAGCGTAGCCTTTCTGAAGCGTTGTCCATGCGTGCATACGCGGTGAAGACACCACTGTATGCTCGCGAGGTCGAGTATAGGCGCACTGCAGCTGCAATAGTGCTTTCTGCCTGCATCTTTACGGCATCTTAAGGACGTGAGCCCCGGCCCTCACGCCTCTTTAATCCCTAGAAGCGTTTACTGTCCCCAGACGCTTGCGAGGGCAGGCGTCCGAGACATCGGACCGCGTGTGAAAGGGGCGGTAAATGGACATCCTCATTCCCATCATCGGAGTCGTCTGCATTGGACTTCTTATCTATTACATCTACATTCTGATGAGGAGTGATTCGTAAACTATGGACGCTGCGATTCAGTACATCTTGTACTTTGCCGTACTCGTCGTCCTGGCCGTTCCGCTCGGTCGGTTCATGGCCCATATCATGGATGGTGAGCATACGTTCCTGTCGCCTGTGATTGCTCCTGTGGAGCGTGGCGTCTATCGTCTGCTTCGCATCGACGCGGCAGAACAGATGGGGCGTAGGCGCTATCTGGCGAGCGTGCTGGTCTTTTCGGGGATCGGCCTCGTGACTCTTGTGGCACTCCAGGCGCTTCAGTCCTTCTTGCCAGGCAATCCCCAGCACCTGCCGGGTGTGTCATGGGACCTGTCGTTCAATACGGCTGCTTCCTTCATAACCAACACCAACTGGCAGTCCTACTCCGGTGAGACCACCCTGTCCTACCTTGTGCAGTTCATGGGTCTCACTGTGCAGAACTTCGTTTCCGCTGGCACCGGTATCGCGGTCATGTTCGCGCTGATCCGCGGCTTCCGTCAGGTCAAGGAGCAGGGTCTGGGTTCCTTCTGGGTCGACCTCACCCGCACCGTCCTGTATGTGCTCATCCCGCTGAACCTCGTGTTCGGCATCTGCCTGGCTGCCGGTGGCGTCATCTCCAACTTCCAGCCGGCTCAGAAGGCTGAGCTCGTAGAACCCGTCGCTGTTCAGCCTAATGCAGACGGCGGCTGGAGCGTCATCGACGGCGCCCAGATTGAGGGCGACACGGTCAAGGTCGACGGCAAGGTTGTCGAGGGCGCGCGCGTGGTCACCGAGCAGTTCCTGCCCCAGGGTCCCGCGGCTCCTCAGGTCGCCATCAAGCAGTCCGGCACCAACGGCGGCGGCTTCTTCGGCGTGAACTCCGCCCATCCGTATGAGAACCCCAGTGCCTTCACCAACATCATCGAGATGACCAGCCTGCTGCTGATCCCGGCCGCCTGTTGCTTCGCCTTCGGTATCGGCGTCAAGAACACCAAGCAGGGCAAGGCCATCTTTGCCGCCATGTTCATCCTGCTGGTGATCTTCACCGGCATCATCGCCGTCAACGAGCATGCGGGCACCCCGCAGCTGGCCGATGGCGGAGCGGTCAATATCGAGATGACCGACGGCCAGGCCGGCGGCAACATGGAGGGCAAGGAGAGCCGTTTCGGTATCGCCTCCTCTTCTACCTGGTCCGCTTTCACGACGGCTGCTTCCAACGGCTCGGTTA
>USKV01000165.1 GCA_900555355.1 uncultured Collinsella sp. | reverse complement strand
GTGGACCAGACGAGCGCAGAAGTGGCCGTCGTAGGAGTCGGCGTTTACGGGGACGCTTTGGAAAAGCCCGCGGTCGTTTTGACGGACGGAGATGAGCTGCTTGGCTTGTTCAAACTCGGGAAGCTGCAGAATCTGGGCTTCGGAGAGCGGCGCCACGGTAAAGTCGGCGCCCTCGGGAGAGGCCAGGAAGGCATCTACGACCTGCGTGTTCTCCTCATCAAAGACCGAGCACGTCGCATATATGAGCTCGCCGCCGGCAGCAACGCGCGCGGCTGCTTCCTTGAGCATCGTCAGTTGCAGCTTGGGCAGCTCGCACGTCACATCGCTTTCGGCAAGGCGCCAGGGAATCTCGGGATGACGACGCATGGTTCCGGTGCCAGAGCATGGGGCATCGATAAAGACCGTGTCGAACTTAACCGGCTCGCCAAGCATGGCATCAAACGATGTGAGCACCTCATCAAGCTCGCAGGCATCGCCCGAAACCGTACGAACGCCCTGAATACCCGCCTTGTGAAGGCGCGCGAGATTTAGGTCGCACTTACGGTCATGAAGATCAAGTGCCGTATGCTGACGCTCATAGCCGGCGCGCTTGGCCTGGCACATCATCACATAGGTCTTGGTACCGCGACCGGCGCCAATCTCAAGGCAGCTTCCAGGGCGCGTGGCAGCTGTGGCGATGAGCTGAGCGTTAAGGTCCGAGGCCACCGCGGCAGCACGCTCAAACACACCCGAAGCAACGGTAACCTGGGCATCAACCGGAGCATGGCAGCCCGGGAAGACAGGCGCGACGAGCTGCGAGATATACGGATCGGGCTTAGTCGCAAAGGCGTTCTCATGCAGGGCCAGCGGCGCGGGGGCCAGATTGCCGGCAAAGTTAAGCGCACCCTCGGGCGTGTCAAACGACGCCATAATACGAGCGCACAGCCAACGCGGCAGACCCATCAGGCGCGACAGACGAACCAAGCGTCGCTCAGACTCGTCTACATCGGACGCCGTGGCAAAGTCCTCAACATTGTTCGCAACCTTATGCAGTACAGCATTGGCCAAGCCAGCGGCGGACTTAGCACCGCAGCGAACCAGCTCAACACCCTGACTTACGGCGACGCGGCCAGGCGTATGCAGATAGAGCATCTCGAAGGCCGAGATACGAAGCGCCATGCGAACACGCGGCGCAACCTTTTTAGGCTTATCGAGAAACTGGTCGAGCAGCTCGTCCAAAATACCCTGCGTGGCGGCCACACCAAGCGCCAAGCGGGCGGCAAAAGAGGAATCGCGCTGATCAATAGCCTTGGCCGATGCGCGAGAGGACAGCACGTCGCGCGCATACATGCCGCGGCGATCGGCCTCCATCAGCACATCGAGCGCAAGCTTACGCGCGGGAGACAACTTGCTCATGACAAAACACCCCACGAAAGATCGGCGCCCTGCAGGCCAGCAGCCCAGGCGGAAGCGGCCATAGCACGCTTGCCATCTGGCTTAACCTCGAGCAACTCAACCGAGCCATCGGAAAGGCCAAGGTAGACGCGCTTGGCTTGAACGGCAACAGCGCCCTCGCCAAGCGACACATCAGCCAACGCAGCATCGAGCACACGCACGGTCTTGCCGGCAATCACGCAACGAGCAGGCGCGGTATCGGACGAAGCGAGCACATGACGCACGCAATCGAGCGCCGCCATCTGCGGATTCAGACGCATCTCCTGCTTGGAAATCTTGGCAGCATGCGTGACGAGCGACTCATCCTGCTCAGTCCACACGGCGGTGCCATCGGCAAGAGAAGGAAGCGTATCGGCAAGCAGTTTGCCGCCAAGCTCACCAAGCTCCATCGTGAGCGCCTCAGCATTCTTACCGGCAACCGACGTAGACGCCTGGGCGCAATAAGCGCCCGTATCCACGCCATGTCCAATGCGCATAATGGAAACGCCAGCAACCTCATCACCAGCAAGAATGGCACGCTGAATGGGAGCAGCACCACGCCAACGAGGCAGCAAGGACGCATGAACATTCACAATACCAAGCGGCGCCATTTGCAGCACCTCATCGGGCAAAATGCAGCCATAGGCAGCCACACAGAAAATATCGGCATCTGCAGCCTGGAGCGCCTCAACTACCTCCGGCGTCATACGATTGGCCTCAACGACTGGCAACCCCAGCTCAAGCGCCTTAGCCTTAACAGGAGACGGCTCCAACTTTTTACCACGCCCACGAACAGCATCAGGGCGAGTAATAACA
This sequence comes from uncultured Collinsella sp., assembly GCA_900555355.1. Taxonomy (GTDB): domain Bacteria; phylum Actinomycetota; class Coriobacteriia; order Coriobacteriales; family Coriobacteriaceae; genus Collinsella. Next base: position 1,940 of record USKV01000165.1, on the reverse strand, counting down.
AGCGCAATCTCATTCCCAGCCTCAACAAGCGAAGTCAAAGAAGGCACAGAAAAGTCAGGCGTACCCATAAACACAATACGCATAAAGGACGTCTCCCCTCAACCAAAGCCGAGACGGCTACAAATAACAGCGGAAAGCCAAGTACCAAGCCCATCCGCAATAACAATTCAACAAGAACAAATATACCCAAAACCAAAGAAAGAGCCGCAATAAAAGCAGCTCTTTCAGCAAAGCAATTATCAGCAAAGACGCCCCTCCCTGGCCCAACGGCACCCGGGCGAACCGAGCCAGAACAACGCAGTCCCCGGTGCTGAGCGCCCACATATCGTCCCGCGCGCAGTTTCGCAACGCAGCGAGAATGTTTAAGCACGGGATGATATAGGCGGGCGCCCCGGTGACGGACAAACCTACTCCGTCTCGCCCGGTCGAGCGCCGCGGGCCAGGGCGTCCTGGTACTCCTTGACTGCCTTGAGCCTCTGCATCGGCTTCAGTCGCTCGAACATGGTGTTACCGTGCAGGTGATCGATCTCGTGCTGCAGGCACACGCAGAACAGGTCGCCCGAAGCCTCATAGCGAATCAGGTTGGCGTCCAAGTCGTACGCCTCGACGACGACATGGTCAGGACGCTCAATCTCGCAGCTAATGCCAGGAATGGAAAGGCAGCCCTCGCTAAAGGGCACAAGATGGTCACTCTGCTCAACAATGACAGGGTTGATGAGCACGTAGGGGTCGTAGTCGTTCTTGTCGCTGTAGTCGCAGTCGATGGTGACGAGCTGAATGAGCTCGCCGATCTGCGGGGCAGCCAGGCCGCAACCGCCGTTCTCGAACATCATCTTCTTCATCTTCTCGGCAAGCGCCTCGATCGCCGGGGTGATCTCCTCGATGACGGCGCACTCCTGGCGCAGACGAGGGTCGGGCGACAGTACGATTCCGTTGGCTTCCATGGCCATCCTTTCGGGTTGTTACATCAAATCATAGGCGTCGACGTCAACACTCACGCTCACGCCACGCACGGAGCCCACCTCTTTGAGGCAGGCGTCGATATCATCAGAGACATGGTACCCCACGGGCGACTTCACAAGCAGATGGAAGCGGTAGCGGTCCTTGGCTCTCTCGATTACACACGAAGCCGGACCAAGCACCTGGGGCACGGCGCTGCCCGCCCGCAAAAAGTCGGGCGCGGCGGCATGCCAGCGACGCTTGAGGAGCTTCGAGATGCGACCGATGTGGCCCCGAGCGTCATCCGCGTTCGTCGACCATACCAAAATGTTGACCAGGCGCACGAACGGCGGATACAGGGCGTCGCGGCGCTGGCCCAGGTCGTAGTCGGTAAAGATCGAGCGGTCGTGCTCGGCGACGGCGCGAATAACCGGGTCCTCGGGCAGGTAGGTCTGGATGATGACCTCGCCGGGGCGATCGCCACGGCCGGCGCGGCCCGCAACCTGCTCCAGCAGATCGTAGGCGCGCTCCCCTGCGCGGAAGTCCGGCAGCTTGAGGGCGAAGTCGGCATTGACCACGCCCACGAGCGTGACCTCGGGAAAGTCGAGGCCCTTTGCGATCATTTGGGTGCCCAGCAACACCGCGCAATCGGCGGCATCGAACTGCTCGAGCAGCTTTTTGTGCGCATCCTTGCCGCGCGTGGAATCGGCGTCCATGCGAATGATGGCGACGTCGTCGGGCAACATCTGGTGCAGTGCGTCCTCGATCTGCTGCGTACCCAGGCCCATTTTTGCCAGGTAGCGACTGCCACATTTGGGGCAACGGCTCGTGGGCGCGGGATACGGCTGCACGCGCCAGGACGAACCACAGGTGTGACACTGCAGCGTGTGGGTGCGCTCGTGGTACGTAAGCGCCGTGGAGCAGTGGTTGCAGGTGGGAACGCAGCCGCACTCGCGACACATAAGGAACGGCGCAAAGCCGCGACGGTTGTGCAGCAACAC
>USKV01000164.1 GCA_900555355.1 uncultured Collinsella sp. | reverse complement strand
CCGTTCGACTTGCATGTGTTAGGCGCGCCGCCAGCGTTCATCCTGAGCCAGGATCGAACTCTCCGTCCAAAATATATGGGCCTCGAGCCCGTCCGGTCCTCTCAGTCATTCGCTGATCGGTTCCGTTCGATTCATATGGTTCTATTTGATAGGAAAAGGAATTTCTCGGGGCCGCCTCTCGGCGGCCTTGCGAAAAACAAATCCAAGTTAGACCATTTCAAATGGTTCGATGTCTGCCCGGATGCGACACTCGGAAGTGTCCATCCTCGCAGTATCCGGTTCTCAAGGTGCACGCTTTGCGGCCGATCCGGTTCGACCGGGCCGCGCGGCAAGGAGATATATTGCCAGACCGCGAAGCGATGTGGGACGTCAATTCCACTCTTCACAAGTCCTACACAACATATCGCTTCCTATATAAGTAATAGAAAGGCTGATGCAGAAATACTGCACGTATCAGATGATGACCCTTCGATTAAGAGATATATAAAGATCGGTCACCTGTATGTGTCTATCTACCCGCGCTTTTGCTATATAAACCAGCGCTCTAGATAAAAAGAGGGAGTGCCGCGCACAGTGCGACACTCCCCTAGCGATTCAACAGAATCTATTAGGCCTCGAGAGCCTTCTTGGCAATGGCAGCCAGCTCGTTGAAGGACTCGATGTCCTCGTAAGCCATCTGAGCCAGGACCTTGCGGTCGAGCTCGATGCCGGCAACCTTCAGGCCGTGCATGAACTGAGAGTAAGAGATGTCGTTCAGGCGAGCAGCAGCGTTGATACGAGTGATCCAAAGAGAACGGATCTCGCGCTTCTTGTTGCGGCGATCACGATACTGATACTGCAGGGAGTGCTGGACCTGCTCTTTAGCATGCTTGTAAGTACGCGAAGCGGCACCGTAGTAACCCTTCGCACGGTGCATAACGGTACGGCGCTTCTTCTTGGCGGCAACAGCGCGCTTAATACGTGCCATGTTCTATCAACTCCTAGACGGTAAAACGAAAAACGGGAACGCGAACTTAGGCGAGACGCGACTTGATGACCTTGCGGTCGGCAGCGGCGATCTCGGTCTCCTGACGGAAGCCACGCTTACGCTTGGTGGACTTCTTGCTCAGGATGTGGCTCTTGAAAGCCTTGGCGCGCATAAGCTTGCCGGTACCAGTCTTGCGGAAACGCTTCTTGGTGCCGCTGTGGGACTTCATCTTAGGCATGAAATACTCCTTAATCGGTTACAGAACACTAGTTACTTAGTATCGCTTGCCGCTTTATCCTCATCGAAGGCGCCCTTAATCGGGGCGAGCAGCATAAGCATGTTACGGCCTTCCATCTTAGGCTTGGACTCGACCGTAGCGTAAGGCTTGAGATCCTCGGCGAGACGCTCGAGAACGTTAAGGCCCTGCTCCGGGTGAGCCATCTCACGGCCGCGGAACATGATGGTGATCTTAACGCGTGCGCCCTTCTTGAGGAAACGCAGAACGTGGCCCTTCTTGGTCTCGTAGTCGCCAACGTCGATCTTGGGTCGGAACTTCATTTCCTTGACCTCGACCTTGGACTGGTTCTTACGAGCAGCCTTGGCCTTCATGGCCTGCTGGTACTTGAACTTACCGTAGTCCATGACCTTGCAGACCGGCGGCTCCGCGTTGGGAGCGATCTCGACCAGGTCGAGACCCTGATCGTCGGCGACGCGCTGGGCATCGCGGATGGCGAACAGGCCGAGCTGAGAGCCATCGACGCCAATCAAACGGCACGAAGATGCAGTAATCTCGTCGTTGATGCGGGTGTCATCAGACTTAGCTATTTTCCCTACCTCCATTCATAAAAAAATAACCCGGCGCTTCTTTGCAACCAGGTCGTACACATAGACTTCCTCGATTTGAGGAAGGGAATCTAAGTTGTATGACCAGTCAGCTGCTCATTGGCGCCAAAAGGTGGGAACCCTCGGGTTCCTCTTTAGGGCATTGCGGGAACAACGCCTTGCGAATAATAACACGTACCGCGCGTTATCACATTACGTACACGAAAAAGGGGGCCTTGACCCCCTTGAAGCGCAGGTGCATGTATGGTGCCCGAGGCGAGACTCGAAGGGCCTTCGCTTCGCGAAGCCCCGGGCTTCGGGCGCATGGCGCCCTCGCTACGCTCCGCTACAAACAGGCCACGGGCCTGTTTGCTTAACGCTCCGCGCGCTCACGCGAGTTCGGCACGAAAAAGAGGGCCTTGACCCCCTTGAACGCTCACTTGCATGTATGGTGCCCGAGGCGAGACTCGAACTCGCACGTTGTTGCCAACGGTGGATTTTGAGTCCACTGCGTCTGCCAATTCCGCCACTCGGGCACGTAATGCGTGAGTTAGTTTATCACAGCTTTCTGTTGATTAGTCCGAAAATGGAACTTCGCGCATTTCGATAAGCTCAACCTTGCGCAACATCTCCCGCTTACGACATCCACGCCCATCAACCGAGGCCTCGCCCATCTGGTTGTCATAGGGGTCCTCGCGCATGCCATCGAAAGCAGGCACAAATTCAGCCTGGAATCGATTGTTGGCCACCATACGCCACGGGTCGAGATTGCCAAAGTAGTGCTGGCGACGCCACTCCTCCCCCATTCTGCGCGCAGAGGAACCAAACGAAACATCGGCGTTAAGCCAACCGGTCTGGGGCGTGAAGAACTCGGCCCAGTCGTGCGGTCCCACCGAATCGGGAGCAACATACAGGCCGCTCTGCCAACGAGCAGGCACGCCCGCGATACGGCACATGGTGATAAACGTGAGCGCCATAACGCCGCAATCGCCGCGGAGCGAATGCGCGCAGTCATCGGCAATAGATTCCAAAAGCAAGTACGGCGGCTGATAGCGATAGTCGATATGCTGTGTCAGGTAATCATAGATAGCACGAGCGCGATCGAGCGGATCCTCGAGCCCGTCAATAACACGCTCCGTCAACTGTCGCAGGTACGGCGTGAACGCAATGTGCGGACGGTCCTCGGAAATATCCTCGGGCAGAGGCGCGTCCATACGCGGATGAACCGGAAGTATGCCACCGTAGACATCACAATAAGCAGCATCGATGTGATAACGATAAGTCACCGAGAATGAGCGCTCGCTCGAAGAAGACCACGAGACGGTACGAGCCGAAGCATTCGCGGGAGCAACAGCACCCTCCGGCGTCATGTCGAGAATCTCGACCCGAAACTGCTGACGGCAGGCAGCCGCGACGGGAAGCCAAGCGCAAACGGTCTCCCCCTCCAGAGCGCCGGGGACAGACACGGACGCTTTAAGCGTAATGACGCGAGCCAATCCATTTTGCGACTCCATCTCCTTGAGCATCTCGTTGCGCAGTGCAATTCCGTCCGTAGGATCGGGCCGCATGCCGGGAACCTCTTTGGGATATACGCGAAGCGAATCGAGGAAGTTGTCGAGAACGAACAGCTCGCCATCGATAAAGCGCCAGTCAATACGCTTACGGTCAATCAGATCGTCAAACTGCTCCTCGGTAAACCCAGGCCACTCCTCGCGAATCATCGCAATAGCTCGATCGCGCGACACCGAAAAATGAAGCGGCGTCTCAAGCATGCGATACCGCTCGGCACGAACGCAGGCAGCAAGCGAGGGATCGGGATCTTGGGCAAGTAGGCGGTCGCAAGCCTCAATAGCCTGCGAAAGATACCCCGCGTCCTTTAAACGCAGAATCTCGGGTGGCAAGCCAACATCTAGAAAACGGAAGTCATCATTGCAAACATCAACAGAGCAACCAACAGGACCCTCGTCAATAACCTTCCCATCCGAAGGCAGCACATCAATAACAGCCATACCAAACTCCAAGTCATTAGAACTCTTGAAGTCCATTGTAGCGAGATAAAAAAGAAAGCCCCAACAAGGGAGCCATCAACACCGCCGAACGGTAGTCAAAAAAATGAATTCAGCCCAGTAACCCTGCGGCGTTAAACGAAGGAAGCCCCGTCCCCCGGAACTGTTTCCTTGGCGCGACTTCTGGCGAAGCCAGGTGAGCGCAAAGGAAACAGTGTAGGGAGACGGGGCTTCCGGCGGGAAGTTTAGCGACGCTTACGCCTTGTTGACGGAGCCAAACTCCTCCATGAGCTCCTTGGTGCGGGCAACGATGTTGTCGCGACCAGGCTTGAGGAGCTTGCGGGGGTCGAAGCCCTTGCCCTGCTGATCCTTGCCAGCCTCGATGTACT
>USKV01000163.1 GCA_900555355.1 uncultured Collinsella sp. | reverse complement strand
CTACATGACGGGCAAGGGCACCACGCCAGAGTACGTCATGAACTACCTGCTGGAGCGCGCGGGCCTGACCGGCCGGGTGGCGCTCGAGTTTAAGAGCGAGCCCACCGAGGTGCTGTCGGCGCTGCTTGCCGACCCGTCCGCCGTGGGCGTGCTGCCGGAGCCGTTCAAGACCGCTGCCATCGCAAAGAGCGAAGGCAAGCTGTCGGCTCCGGTAAGCCTGACCGATGTGTGGGACGAGCTGGCAGGTGACACGGGTTCGCGCCTGCTGACGGGCGTGACCGTGGTGCGCCGGGCCTTTGCCGAGGAACATCCCGAGGCTGTGGCGGAATTCCTGAGCTGCCATGCGATGAGCGTTAAGGCCGTCAATGCGGCGCCGGCAGACTGGGCGCAGGCCGTGGTCGATGCCGGCATCGTGGACAACGCCAAGATCGCCGAGAAGGCGATTCCTGGGTGCATGCTTGTGTGCCAGACGGGCAAGGATATGAAGGCGGCGCTTAGCGGGTATCTGCAGGTGCTGTCCGACGCGGACGCGAGCGCCGTGGGTGGTAAACTTCCGGCTGACGATTTCTACTACATGGAGTAGCCCGTGCGTGCGTTTGCTCGACACATGACAGAGCGTATGAAGGCGGTGGCGGCAGCAGGTGCCGTCGCCGCCTTTTGGCTTGCCGCGTGGATGCTGGTGGCGGCGCTGGTGGCGCAGCCGTTGATCTTGCCTGGGCCGGGTGTTGTTGCCCTGGCGCTGCTGCGCCTGGTGTGCGATGGCGGTACCTGGGTGATTTTGGCGGGCTCGGGCGCGCGGATACTGGGCGGGCTGGTGCTTGCCGCGGTGTGTGGTGGCGTGCTTGCCGGGATTTCGTCACGGTTGCGGGCGTTTGCGCGCCTGGTGGCTCCGGCACTTTCGTTTGTTAAGGCGACGCCGGTTGCCTGCGTGGTGGTCCTGCTGCTCATTTGGCTGGGATCGGCGCGCGTGAGCATCGCGGCGGTCTTTTTGATGGCACTGCCGGGCGTGTATTTCTCACTGGTCGAGGGCTTGACGCAAGCGGATAAGCCGCTGGAGCAGATGTTTCATCTGCATGGCGTGCGGGGCTGGCGACTGTTTTGTGCCCACACCTGGCGCGAGGTGCTGCCGTTTGTGCTTTCGTGCGCCCGCGCCGTGATCGGCATGAGCTGGAAGGCCGGCGTGGCAGCCGAGCTGATCGGCATGGCGGTGGGCACCGTGGGCGAGCGCATCTATCAGGCGAAGCTGCTCATCGAGACGGCTGACCTGCTGGCGTGGACCGTGCTGGTCGTTGTCGCCTCGTGGGCGTGTGAGCGCGTGCTGGTGTGGCTGCTGCGGGTTTCGGGACCCGTGGCGTGGCGCGCGGCCGTGCGGGCGCATGGGCGCGGCGCTCGCGGTTGTGTGGGCGACTCTGCTGGCGGTGGGGCTGCAGCGGAGCTTGCGCTTGCCGTGGGCGATCGCGCGCCCTGGGCGCCGGCGCTGGATGGTCTGGTGCTCAACGTGCCTGCGGGTGGGCGCATCTGTGTGATGGGCGCTTCGGGTGTGGGCAAGTCGACGTTGCTTGCGCTGGCGGCGGGGGAGTGCGCGCCGTGCTCGATGGTGTTTCAGGACGCGCGCTTGGTCGAGTCCGCCTCGGCGTTGGATAACGTGCTGGTGTGCGCCGATGCGCGCGTGGATGCTTCGAGCGCCGCGACATTGCTGCGCCTGCTGGTGCCGGGAGTCGATGTGGATGCTCGCGTGGCCGAGCTTTCGGGCGGGCAGCGCCGCCGTGTCGAGATTGCCCGCGCCCTGCTGTGCCCGGGCGGCGCGGTGATTCTTGACGAGCCCTTTACCGGTTTAGATACCGCTGCACGCGACACATGCGCCGAGGCCGTGCTCGACTTGCTCGACGGCCGTATGCTGTTGCTTGCCACGCACGATGCCACCGATGCTCAGGTCCTCGATATCTCGGACATCATCACGCTCTAAAAACTAACTCAGCAACAAAATGATTCGTTTTCCTCCGTCCCCATGGGGTCTGGTGTGGTATTCTATCTGCGGGGTAATACTTAGGAATACCAAGTAATACCAACGCCGCAGAAACAAACTCCAGATGCGGGTCAATCGGGTTGCCTTCACAGCCCGTCGCCCAGCCGCGTGGCCCGCATCTATCCGCACCACCGTCGTTTCAAAAAGGAAGCGCCATGGCAGAACACATGACCCCTGTAGTCGCGAAGGTCTTGCCCGAGGAGAAGGCAGCCTTCGCGGCGGCAACCCAGCTCGTGGGTACCACGCCGTCCAACGCCATTCGCATGTTTATCGCCGCATTCAATCGCTGCGGCACCTTCCCGTTCGACATTTCGCCCAACGGGGCCTTTGGCACTGCGCCCGATTCTCATCAATAAGTGATCCGTTTTCCTCCGTCCCCATGGGATCAGCTCTCTGCCAAGTTGTGGTAGAACTAGGGAACGGTTTTGAGGAGGTTGGCATGCTCAATGCGATGATTTGGGCGCTTGCCTGTTTTGGCGTCGTCGCTGCCGATATTGCCCTGAGCGTCGTTTTGTTCTCCGCCCTTGGCGTCGCATCGGTGTTCATGGGTTTTTCGATCGATGACCTCGACATTCAATTGCTTCAGGCCGTCGCGCAGATGGCATCGTTTTTGATGGCGCTACTGTGGTGGCGTTATCTGTGGCCGCGTTCGTTTATGGCACGCCGGCAAAGCGAACACCCGCTCGGCGGGGGAGCACGTGGGGCGTGGAAGCGCATCGCCTGCGTTATCGTGATTGGCCTGGCCCTGCAGGTGGTTGTTGGCTACGTGACCGACGCCGCGCTGTCGCTGTTGCCCGATGCCGCGGCCGACTACAGCGAGCTTGTCGAGGAAACAGGCATGGGCGACACCAGCTATCTCGCCGTCCTGACTACGGTGCTCGGCGCCCCGTTTTGTGAAGAGCTGCTGGTGCGCGGCATTATTTTTGAGTTTTCGCTCCGAGCGTTTAATCCGCAGTGCCGCCCACTTTGGAAGCGCCGGCGTCGTGTGAGCGCACAGGACGGCGCCATGGTGCCCTGGGCGGCCCCAAGCACGTGGAGTATCGCCGCGGCGATTGTGCTGCAGGCGGCAATCTTCGGCTTTATGCACATGAACTGGGTGCAGGGCTGCTACGCCGGCGCCGCCGGCCTCATCTTTGGTTGGGTGCTCGTGACGACCGGAAAGCTCCGCTACACGATCCTGCTGCATTTTGCCTTTAACGCCGGGTCGTATCTCATGGGGCTGCTGTGGTTTGTGAGCACACCGCTCGACGTTGTGGTCACGGTTGGCATCGCCGGCTTTGTGCTGGTAGAGGCGATGCGCTCGCTCAGACAGGCGTGCCAGCTGGCTCACTCCCGTCAGTAAATGTGATTCCCCTAAGGAAAACACGGTTAGGTGCGTCTGAACGTGTTCTCCCTAGGGAAATCACGACTAGAGACAGCCTAAGTGTGTTCCCCCTAGGGAAAACACGCCTGGGCCGATGAAGGGGCGCCGGCTGGCCAAGAGACGCCGGCTGGCCCTCGCCACGCTAGTTGCGGCGTCCGCCGCCGTTGGCGCCCTGCCGTCCCTGGGCCGCGCGATTGCGACCGGCAGTGTTCTGTGCGCGCGACATGCCGCTGTGCCCCTTGCTACCCTTGGGCCCCTTGCCGGCGCCACCGTGCGGCTTGCCGCCCTTCTTGCCGGTTCCATGCCCGCCGTTGGCAGATGTCTCGCCCGGGCGCGGCGGCACGGGACGAATCAGGCAATGCTTGGTGTAGCCAATCAGATCGCGGCGGCCGGCTTTTTCCAGCGCCTCGCGCACGAGCTTGTAGTTCTCGGGCTTGCGATACTGGATGAGCGCACGCTGCATGGCCTTCTCGTGCGGGTCGCGCGCCACGTAGATCGGCTGCATGGTGCGCGGGTCCACGCCGGTGTAGTACATGCAGGTCGACATGGTGGACGGCGTGGGGTAGAAGTCCTGCACCTGCTCGGGCATGTAGCCCATGTCGCGCACGGCCTCGGCAAGGTCCACAGCTTCCTTCATCGTTGAGCCGGGGTGGCTCGAGATCAGGTACGGTACCACGTACTGCTTGAGTCCGTATTCGCGGTTCAGGCGTTCAAATTTACGGCAGAACGCATCGTAGACGGCGCGGCTCGGCTTGCCCATCACGGACAGCACCGCGTCGCTCACGTGCTCGGGCGCT
>USKV01000162.1 GCA_900555355.1 uncultured Collinsella sp. | reverse complement strand
TCCTCGTCCTCGTCGTCAACGTCGCGCATGCGCTCCGCCTCGGCGCGAGCACGCTCGTCCTCGGCGCGCTCATTTTCCTCGTAGAGTGCCTGGCGGCGAGCCTCGCGCTCCGTCGCTGCCTTGGCGGCTTCGTCCAGGTCGGGCGTGGCGCCCGTCTCCTCGACTACCTCTGTAACCGCGGCGCCATCGGCGACGCCCTGCTTCCTGAGCTCCTTGGTCATGCTACTCACCTCCCTTCATCTGCGATTCCGCGATAGCGCGGTACACCTCGCAGGTTTCCATGAGCTCGTCGTGCGTGCCTAGGCCCACAATCTCGCCGTCTTTGAGCACCACGATCTGATCGGCATGCAAAATAGTCGAGATGCGCTGGGCGATGATGAGCACAGCGGCATCGCGCGTCTCGTCCTGCAGCGCATGGCGCAGGGCGGCATCGGTCTTAAAGTCCAGGGCCGAAAAACTGTCATCGAAGATATATAAATCGGCATGCTTCATGAGCGCACGGGCAATGGCCAGGCGCTGACGCTGACCGCCAGAGAAGTTCGTACCGCCCTGGGATACCGGTGTATCGAGCCCCTGCGGCTGATCGAGCACAAAGGTGCTCTGGGCAACCTCCAGCGCATGGAGCATGTCAGCCTCGGTCGCGCCCTCGTTGCCAAAGCGTAGGTTGCTCGCCACCGTACCCGAGAACAGCCACGCCTTCTGCGGCACATAGGCGATATGCCCGCGAATCTCACCTTGCGAAAGGTCGCGCAGGTCAACACCGTTCAGGCGAATGGCGCCCTTCGTGGCATCGTGGAAACGCAACAAGAGCTTGGCCACCGTCGACTTGCCCGAACCCGTCGAGCCTACAATCGCGGTCGTCTGTCCGCGGCGACAGGCAAAGCTCAGGTCGCACAGGGTGTCCTCGTCGGCATCGTCAAAACGGAACGACATATGGTCGAACACGGCAACCGCATCGGCCCCATCTGCGGACTCAGGCGCCCCGTCACCCAGCGTGCGTTCGCCGTCCACGATGCTCGGCTCAATCTCCAACACCTGCTGCGCACGGTTCAGGCACGCGGCAGCACGCGGAAGCGTCAGCACCACCATCTGGGCCATCATCACAAAGAACAGGATCAGAATTGCATACTCCAGCACCGCCGAGATACTCGCAATCTGCATGGCGTGGGCGCCTACGCGGTTGCCGCCCACCCACAGCACCGCCACCTCGGCGATGTTCATCAAAAAGAAGCTGGAGCTGTCGAGGCCCACAAACAGGTGGTTGACTTTGATGGCGTTGGCGGCGTAGTCGCTGAACACCTCGTCCAGGCGCCGCTCCTCGTGACGCTCCTTGTTAAACGCACGGATGACGCGCACGCCCACGATGTTTTCGCGCAGCACCACGTTCATGCGGTCGATAAAGCTCTGCAAGCGCATAAAGATCGGAGCCGCGTTGGCAACCGTAAAGACCGCCGCCACCAGCACGATCGCAACCACCACGCCCAGCAGCGTGCCCATGGCGGGATCGATGAACCAAGCAAAAATGATGCCTGCCACGGCCAAGAACGGCACCGGCAGCACCAGCTGAATCGTCTGAAGGACAGCTTGCTGAATCACGTTGATGTCGTTGAGCGAGCGCGTGATCATCGAACCCGTGCCAAAGCGCTCAAAGTCGCTGGCGGACAGCTCGAGCGACTTGTCGTACACGGCATTGCGGATATCGCAGGCCACGTTGGCGGCCAGGCGCGCCGAAAGATAGCAGCCCAGCACCGTGCCGCCGCTGGCCATGCCGGTCGCGATAAGCATGTAGAGGCCATTGCGCAAAATGTAGTCGACATCACCCGTGGTGATACCGGTGTTGACCATGTTCGCCAGCATCGTGGGAACCAACAGCGTACCGACGTTATCTATCAACACCGCAAACAGCGTCACCGCAATCAGACCGCGGTACGGCCTCATAAACCTCATTAAGAGTCGCATGCGTCCCCCTCGCCCTTATCGTCAGTCTCGTTCTCGGCGGCCACTTGCCGTTTAAATGCCTCGCACTCTTCGTTAAGAACATGGGAGAACTTACCGACCAAGCGCATGATCTCGCACTGTTCCCACGGCTCGAGCGCCTCGAATGCCTGTTGCTCGGCTTTTTGCGCCGGCAACGCGTAGCGCTTGGCAAACCGCACGCCTTCTTCGGTCAGTCGTACAACCTTGTTTTTACGACTGCCCTCGGCAAACTCCAACGTCGCAAGCCCTCGCGCCCTAAGCGTTTTAATCGCCGAATTGATGGTCTGTTTGCTGTAGAACCATTCACTCGTCAGCCGACTCACGGCAACGCTTCCGCCCGCTGCACTCGTGTCGACGAGCATCCAGTAGGCGCAGTCCGAAAGACCGCAGGTGCGTGCGAACTCCGAATAGATACGGTCAAGCCCGTTGAGCATCCGGTCGAAATCGACCAGGCTAACTGCACTATTCATCTCTCCCACCATTCGATTGTCCGAGTTTTGACCAATTAATATCTCTACATTAGTCCGAGTTTTGACTATCGTCAACAAGCTCGTTGTTTATGGTCGGCTCTACATAAGCATATCGACAAAAAAGACCGCCGGCGCGGGAGCGGCGCCGGCGGTTGCGAGAGAATATCGAGTGTTGGCTGTTAGGCAGCGACGGCCTCGTAGACCGTGGCGCCCGAGAAGCTGTCGTGCAGGCTCTTGCCGCAGATCCACGGCAGTTCGACGACCTCGCAGACCGTGTTGACCAGCTCGGAACAGTCAGTAAAGTGGCCCTTGTCGTTGAGGGCCTCGCAATCCTGAACACGCCAATAGCCATCGGTGTGCGTGATGTAGTACTCGTGATCGTTGATCGACACGAAAGCGCGCGTCTTGGAACGCAGCAGCTTCAGAAATCCTTCGAAATCGGTCTCGACGACATCTCCAGCCTGGAACATGATGTTACCTCCTGGCCCGGCGCCACCATGGCGCGTTGATAAACGTTGGTGCTCCTTTAGTAAAACCTTTATCAGAGCTTATGCGCACATCATTTAGGCAAGTGGTAAAAAACCGCAGGGTAGACGGGATAAAACGTTTAACCATCCCACCGGTTTATCACATTCTGGCTGAAGTTTTATGCAAACCAACTTTTCCACTTGGTAGCTTGCATTGTTTGGGGCCGGCTGCGCGATTACGGTTTTGGTTCGGCGGGTAAGAACGAGGCAACGAAACCAACGTCAGGAGGACACATGGAGACTATCGAAGCGCTCATCCACCGCCGCAGCTGCCGCAAATACAGCGATCGCCCCGTCGAGGCCGAGAAGCTCGCACGCATTATCGAAGCCGGCCAGTACGCGCCGAGCGGCATGGGACGCCAGCCGGTCACGTTCGTCGCCGTCACCGACCCCGCAACCGTCGAGCGTCTCTCGCAGCTCAACGCCCAAGTTATGGGCAGCAAGGGAGATCCCTTCTACGGCGCCAAGACCGTTGTGGTGGTGCTCGTCGACCGCAGCGCGCCCACGCACCTGGAAGACGGCTCGCTCGCCATGGGCAACCTGCTCAACGCAGCCTATGCGCTGGGCGTCGATTCGTGTTGGATCCACCGCGCGCACGAGGTCTTTGACTCACCCGAGGGACTGGAACTGCTGACCAAGTGGGGTCTGCCCGCCGACGGAAGCCTGCGCGGTGTGGGCAACTGCATTCTGGGCTACGCCGAGGACGCACTCCCCGAAGCCAAACCGCGCCGCGACAACGTGGTGTATGTTCCGCCGTTCTAACGAACGGCGGACCCAATTAGTCGACCGGGTGGTAGAAAGTATCGACGACCGTTTGCTTTACGTTGTCCTGGTCCAGATAGAACTCGGCGAAGGTGTCGCCCTGCTGCATGGTGCCCTGCAGCGTCACGACATCAAACGAAGTCAGGCCGTGCTCGAGCATCGTGGTCGCCAGATAGCTGAACTCATCGAGACCCAAATTGGTCCACGTATAGTCGCCCATGGCCTGATACAGGCTGATGAGCATGGCGGGGTTGCTCTTGGCACTGCTGAGCACCTTCGATGCAAACGCCTGCACGTAGCTCACCTGTCGCGCTGTACGATCCAGCGAAGACGTCAGATTCGTCGTGTCGCGCCACTGCACATACTTTTCCGCCGTTGTACCAAACAGCGTGGTCTCCTGACCCTCGACAACCGACGTGCCCGGCACAGTCTGCGTAGGCACCAGCGTCACGCCGCCGATGGAG
>USKV01000161.1 GCA_900555355.1 uncultured Collinsella sp. | reverse complement strand
GCTGCTGAGCGCGCGCGGGCTGGATGTAGCGTCACTTGGCCAGAGCGACCGCGTGGACGTCATTCGCCACCTCAACGGCAACGGGGTGTTCATGCTCAAGGGCGCCGTGGCCTGCGCCGCCACCGCGCTGGGCATCTCGGAGCCCAGCGTCTACCGCTACCTGCAAAAAGTCCGCAAGGAGGGCTAACGAGCAAAATGGAGCGCGGCTCCACAAGCGATCCGTCACTTGACAAAAGACCCTGCAGCTCGCACGCGCTGCAGGGTCTTTTTGCATGTCTTGTTTTGTTTTCGCCAACACCTTAGAGAGCAGCGACGGCCTCGATCTCGACCAGACCGCCGGCCGGAAGGGCGGCAACCTGGAAAGCGCTGCGCGCGGGGAACGGGGCCTCGAACTTGGAGGCATAAATCTCGTTCACGGCAGCGAAGTCGGCAATGTCGGCCAGGTAGACCGTGGTCTTGACGACATCGGCAAAGGTGGCGCCGGCAGCGGTCAGCAGGGCCTCGACGTTGGCGAGGGACTGCTTGGCCTGGGCCTCGACGCCCTCGGGCATCTTGCCAGTTGCGGGATCGATGCCCAGCTGGCCGGACAGGAACACCATGTTGCCGGCCTGGATACCGGGGGAATACGGGCCGATGGCTGCAGGTGCGTTATCGGAAGACACGACGGTCTTGCTCATGTTTTTCTCCTTACGATCAGATAGAGAGCGTGAGCGCGGCGTTCGCACCGGGAGGCACAATTCGGTCTGAACACCGCGCTTGATTTGGGATAGTACTCAAGGTTTCCGCGCGATGCAAGATTATTATCACGTTGCGAGAATATTTTATCGCCCAACGGTTTCCCCGAACCGCTGAACGGTTCTCATGTGGAGCAGCCAGTCCAAGCTGCTGAAGACTTTGTCCTGCTTAGGCTGCGGGCGTCGCCCACCGCAGCGACGTCACTATACTTTTGAATATCTGAGCATTTTGAAAGGCAGGATATGACCGCAACCGCCAGTCGAACCACCAACCGCAGACCCGAGCTTTTGGCCCCCGCCGGAGGCCCGGAGCCCTTTGCCGCCGCGCTCGCCGCGGGCGCCGATGCCATCTACTGCGGCATGGGCAGCTTCAACGCCCGCCGCAAGGCAACCAACTTTACCGACGAGGCCTTTGAGCAAGCCTGCCGCGCCGCGCATCTAGCCGGGTCGCGCGTCTACGTCACGGTCAACATCGTCATCAAGCAGTCTGAGATGGGCGATGCACTGCAGCTCATCCATCGCTGCTCCACGCTGGGCGCCGACGCCTTCATCATCCAGGACTGGGGCCTGTTCTTTGAAGTCAAGCGCACGATGCCCGGCATCGAGACGCATATCTCGACCCAGGCGAACATCCACGATGACCGTGGGACTATCTGGTGCCGCGAGCAGGGCGCCGACCGCGTGACCCTCTCGCGCGAGCTCTCCATCGACGAGATTGCCGCCATTCACGATGCCGCGCCCGACGTTGACCTGGAGGTCTTTAGCCACGGTGCCATCTGCTTTTGCTATTCGGGCCTGTGCCTGCTCTCGAGCTTTGCCATGGCGGGCCGCTCGGCCAACCGTGGCATGTGCGCTCAGCCCTGTCGCCTGCCTTACGAGCTGATCGACGAGAACGGCCGCGCGCTCTCCCCTGCCGGTCGCGAGCGCGCGCTGTGCCCGCGCGACACCAACACGTCGCAGCTTGTTCGCCGTCTGTATGACGCCGGCGCCGCGTCGCTCAAGCTCGAGGGCCGCATGAAAGCGCCCGATTACGTGTACTCCATCGTTGATGTGTATCGTCACGAAATTGATGACATGCTGGCAGGGGTCGCCGTTGCCAAGGACGAGGAAGCCGCCCGCCAGCGCCAGCTCAAGCGCTGCTTTAACCGCGACTTTACGCACGCCTATCAGGACGGCACCTCGGGCGACGAGATGATGAGTTACGAGCGCTCCAACAACCGCGGCCAAATCGTGGGCACGGTGCTCGGTAGCCGCCTGGCCAACCGCGATGTGCGCGGCCTCAAGCCCGACGACCGCCGTCGCCGTGCCGCCATCGCCCGCATTGAGCTGTTTGAGCCCGTGGGCAAGGGCGACCTGCTGGAGCTTCGCCACGACGATGAGTTCGACCAATTCCTGACCACCATTGCCGCCAATGATGCCGCAGCCGGCGATATCATCGAGTGCCGCGTGCCCCGCAGTATGCCCGAGGGCTGCCGCGTCCGCGTGATTCGCAGCCAGCGTGCCATCGACGCCGCCGGCGCCGCACTCAAGCGCGATGTGCTGCGCCGCCGAGCTGTTGATGTGTCCGTCGTGGCGCGTCTGGGCGAGCCGTTTACCGTTACGCTCACCTGCTGCGACGACCCCGCGCTCACCGCCACAGCGACCGGCTTTACCGTCGAGGCCGCCAAGACCCGCGCCGTCGAGGCGGCAGACCTGGTTGAGCATGTGGGCCGCATGGGCTCCTCGCCCTTTGAGGCGGCGAGCTTTGACATTTCGCTCGACGCCGGCTGCGGTATGGGCTTCTCCGCCGTGCACAAGGTGCGCGCCGCCGCCTGCAAGGCGCTGGAGGAGGCCATTCTGTCGCCATACGAGGAGCGCGCGAAAACGCTCGAGTTGCCGGCGATTGCAACCAGAGATTCCCGCCCTGCGCCCGAGCACTACCGCGATGAGCCGCAGATCTGCGCTACCGTCACCTCGCTCGAGGCCGCCGAGGCCGCTCGCGCCGAGGGTGCAACGCGCATCTACATGACCAACGACGCGCTCGATGCGGCCGAGCTCTCCCCCACCGATGCATTTGAGCAGGGCATCGTACCCGTGCTCGACGAGGTCTGCCGCGCCGTTGACCACGTACGCGTCGACCCGTGGGTTGTTGCCGGCGCCACGGTCGCTATTGGCAACATCTCTGAGCTTGCCCTGGCCGCCCAGGTTGGCGCCACGGCCGAGATTCGCTCTTGTCTGCCGGTGCACAACACGCCCTGCATGGAGGCGCTTGCCGAGCGCGGAGCCGGTGCGTTTTGGCTCTCGCCCGAGATCACGCTCGACGAGATTGTCTCGCTCGGCGCCGCCGCGCCCGCGGCTCTGGGCATCACCGTCTTTGGCCGCCCGCGCGTTATGACGAGCGAGCACTGCATCCTGCAGGTGGCCAATGGCTGCATCCACGATTGTGCCAACTGCCGTCTGCGCGCCCGCAAGCTGTCGCTCAAGAATATCGACGGCAAGGTCATGCCCGTGCGCACCGACATCCACGGCCGCTCTCGCTTGTACGACGCCTACCCCATCGACCTCACGCCGCAGGTTCCTCAGCTGCTCGACGCCGGCGTGCGTCGCCTCATGGTGGACGGAACGCTGCTCGAGACGGATGAGGTGGGCCGTGCCGTCGCCCGCGTCCGTCGTGCCGTCGAAGCAGCGCAGACCGGCCGCAAGCCCGCCGCCCGCCTACGCGGGGCGACCTCGGGCTGCATGTTTGTGGGAATCAGCTAACCGAAAGGCTTACACGTGAACGAAGAACCTCAAGTCCTCTACTGCGATGCCTGGCTCATGGCCATCGACAAGCCCGCCGGCATGATCGTCCACGGCGACGGCACCGGCGAGCGCACGCTCACCGACTACGCCAGCGACCTGCTACTGGCGATGGGCGACGGCTTTGCCGCGACCGACATGCAGTCGCTCAACCGCCTGGACCGCAACACCACCGGCGTTGTGCTGTTCTCGCTCGACAAGCAGACGCAACCCGCTTTTGACCAGATGGTCATCGACCACGCCTTCGAAAAGCACTATCTGGCGCTCGCCGAGGGCAAGATCGACTGGAACGAAAAGCTCATCGACAAGCCCATCGCCCGCGACCGCCACGACAGCCGCAAGATGCGCGTCGGTGCCAGCGGCAAGCCGTCGCAGACGCGCGTGAAGGTGCTCAAGCGCCTTAAGAGCCGTCGTGGCCTGCCCACGCGTTCGTATATCGATGTTGAGCTGCTCACCGGTCGCAAACACCAGATCCGTGTGCACCTGGCCAGCGAGCGTCACCCCCTGGTTGGCGACGACCTGTACGGAACGCCGCGCCCCTGCGGCCTCATGCTCCATGCCCACAGCGTGTCCTTCACGCATCCCGTAACCGGCGAGCCCATCCACATCGAAGCCCCCTGCCCCTGGGAGCCCTAAACCACCACAATGGGGACAGGCACCTTTGTGGTGGTTTTGCCGCAATGGCTCAGCCGCGGTCCCAAAACGTCTCGATCCGTAACAGTTAGAACCCTTTTTCCGG
>USKV01000160.1 GCA_900555355.1 uncultured Collinsella sp. | reverse complement strand
CCATGCGCGTCCGTGCGCCCGGTCGTTTGCCACCTCGCCGGTAAAGACGGCACCCTTGCCGGTAAGCTCCAGGCCAAACTGCTCAAATTGCGGTGCGTAGAGCTCGGTTATGTCGGTCGCTGCCCGCCGTATTTGCAAAAGCGTCCCTTTCCTTTGCAGAAACGTCCACGCCTGGCTTGATTGTGAGCCATGGCTAACACATCAATGATAAGTTCATTACGGTTAACTCTCAAGCCGTTAGAAAGGAATCTCATGGCAAAGGGATCAAAAAGGGAAGGTGGAGGCATCGGCGAGTTGCTCGCGTATGCCGGTGACCGTAAATTCCTAACGTATTTGGGCATGGCGCTCTCGGCGCTCTCGCAGCTGCTGAGCTTTGGCCCGTACGTGTGCATTTGGCTTGTCGCTCGCGACCTGATCGCCGTGGCACCTAACTGGAGCGAAGCCTGCGACATCGCGATGTATGGCTGGTGGGCCGTGGGGTTTGCGCTGGCAAGCATCGTAGTGTATTTCGCAGGCCTCATGTGCACGCACCTGTCTGCGTTTCGCTGCGCGTCCAATATCCGCAAGACTGCGAGCGAGCACCTGCTTAAACTGCCGCTTGGCTACTTTGACACGCACGCCACCGGTGAGCTGCGTCGTGTTGTAGACGGGTGTGCCGCCTCCACCGAGACTTTGCTCGCACACATGCTGCCCGATATCGCAGGCGCCGTCGCCATGGTCGTGGGCTTGCTCGTGCTGCTTTTCGCCCTCGATTGGCGCTTGGGCGCGGCATGCCTCATCTCGGTGGCCATTTCGTTTGGCGCCATGGCCACCATGATGAGCGGCAAAGGCGCCGAGTTCATGAAGGCCTACATGGGAGCGCTGGTCAAGATGAACAAGACCGGCACCGAATACGTACGAGGCATCCCCGTGGTCAAGGTGTTTCAGCAGACGGTCTACTCCTTTAAGGCCTTCCACGATGCGATCGCCGAATATGCCGACATGGCGCAAAACTATGCGGGCACGTTCTGCCGAGGTCCGCAGGTGCTCAACCTTACCGCGCTCAATGGCCTTGTGACATTCCTGCTGCCCGTGGCGTTGCTGTTGGCGCCGGGCGAGACGGACTTCGCGCATTTTATGGCCAACTTCACGTTTTACGCGATATTTTCGGCCGTGGTGCCGACGGCCATGACCAAGCTCATGTTTGTGGGCGAGGCCTCTCAGATGAGTGCCGATTCGCTGGCTCGTATTCGAAGCGTCATGGATTCCAAGCAGCTCTCCGTGCCCGCCCAACCCAAGCACCCTGCCGGTGGCGACGTGCGATTTGAGGACGTGAGTTTTACCTACGAGGGTGCCGAAACACCTGCCGTTAGCCATGTGAGCTTTAGCGTTTCCGCGGGTAGCACTCTCGCCCTGGTGGGTCCCTCGGGTGGCGGCAAGTCAACCTGCGCAAGCCTGATCCCGCGTTTTTGGGACGTTTCCTCGGGTCGAGTGCTCGTAGGCGGTGTGGACGTTCGCGATATGGATCCGCACGAGCTTATGGGCCAGGTCGCCTTCGTGTTCCAGACCAACCAGCTGTTCCGGCAAACACTTGCCGATAACGTGCGCGCCTCCAAGCCTACGGCCACTGACGACGAAGTGCGTGCGGCCCTCACTGCAGCTCAGTGCGACGACATTGTGGCCAAGCTCCCACAGGGCATCAATACCATGCTCGGTGCCGGCGGAGCATATCTTTCGGGCGGCGAGGTCCAGCGCGTGGCACTCGCCCGCGCGATCCTTAAAGACGCGCCTATCGTGGTGCTCGATGAGGCCACGGCGTTTGCCGATCCCGAGAACGAGGCGCTCATCCAGCGCGCCTTTAGCAAGCTGGCGGCTGGTCGCACAGTCATTATGATTGCGCACCGACTCTCGACTGTGGTGGGCGCAGACCAAATCGTGGTGCTCAACCAGGGCAGCGTGCAGGAGTCGGGTACCCATGCCGAGTTGCTGTCCCAAGAGGGTCTGTATGCCAAGATGTGGGCCGAATACGAACAGGCCGCGAGCTGGAAAATCACTGCAGCGACCGCGGATGCCGCCGTCACGAAGGGAGGCGAGGCCTAAATGTTCGCCTCATTCCAAAAGAAGTATTTCCTATCCGATAAAGGCGTCGCCGGCGTAAAACGCGGCATTTTCTGGACCACGCTCACCAATCTCATTACCATGGCCGGCATGGGCTTTTTATTCCTGGTTATGGCCGGCTTTGTCGAGCATCTCGCCAGCGGGGCTGACCTGCCGGATGCCCTGCCGATCGTGGGTGGCCTCCTGGTCTTTTTCGTGTTGCTCTTTGCCTCTAACTGGCAGCAGTATTACTACACCTACTGCATCTTTTACGAGGAGTGCGGCAAGCAGCGTATGGAGATTGCTGAGCGCTTGCGCAAACTGCCGCTGTCGTTTTTTGGTCGTCGTGATCTGGCCGATTTAACCGAGACTATCATGGGCGACGTCCAGGCCATGGAGCACGCCTACAGCCACGTGCTGGGAGAGCTTTGGGGTGCCATCATCGCAAGCGCCATTGTGTTCGTGGCGTCGCTGTTCTTTTGCTGGCAGCTGGCGATCGCGGCGTTTTGGAGCGTTCCCGTGGCCTTTGCCGTGCTGTATCTAACACGCGGCCCCATGACCCCGGTGTTCGATCGCGTGCGCGCCGAGAAGGTCAAGGTTACCGAGGCGATTCAAGAGACGCTCGACTGCGTTCGCGAGATCCGCGCCACCAACCAGGAGGCCCATTATCTTGAGAGACTCAACGCCGTGATCGATGCCGAGGAGCGCGAGACCACCAAGGGCGAGCTCGCTAACGGGCTTTTGGTCAACTCCGCCTTTGTCATCCTGCGTCTGGGCATTGCCACCACGCTGGTTACGGGTGCCGCGGTGGTCGCCTCCGGGCAGGTCGACTTTTTGGTGATGTTTGCCTTCCTGCTTATGGTGAGCCGTATCTATGCGCCCTTTGACCAGGCGTTAATGTTAATGTCTGAGCTGTTTATCGCCGAGTCGTCTGCCAAGCGCATGCGTTCCATCATGGAAGAGCCTGTGGCGCGGGGCAGCGAGAAATTTGAGCCCGCGGGTCACGATGTGGTGTTCGATCACGTGGCATTTGGCTATGGTGCGGGCGAGGACGGACGCGCCGGCGAGAAAGTTCTTACCGATGTGAGCTTTACCGCCAAGGAAGGCGAGGTCACGGCACTGGTCGGTCCTTCGGGTTCCGGTAAGTCTACGGTGAGCCGCCTGGCCGCGCGCTTTTGGGATGCCACTGCGGGCAAGGTTACCGTGGGCGGTGTGGATGCTGCGGGTGTGGATCCCGAGGTGCTGCTGCGCGACTACGCCATTGTGTTCCAAGACGTGCTGCTCTTTGACGACACGGTGATGGGAAACATCCGCCTCGGGCGTCGTGATGCCACCGATGAGGAAGTGCTTGGGGCCGCGCGTGCCGCCAACTGTGACGAGTTTGTGAGCCGCATGCCGCAGGGCTACGACACCATGATCGGCGAGAACGGCTCCAGGCTGTCCGGCGGCGAGCGCCAGCGCATCTCTATCGCCCGTGCGCTGCTCAAAGACGCGCCTATCGTGCTGTTGGACGAGGCGACGGCGAGCTTGGATGTGGAGAACGAGACCGTGGTACAGCAGGCGCTCTCCCGTCTGCTTGCAGGTAAGACGGTTATCGTTATTGCCCACCGTATGCGTACGGTGGAAAATGCCGACAAAATCGTTGTGCTCCAGGATGGAGTGGTTGCCGAACAGGGCACCCCGGCGCAGCTCAAGGCGGCAGGTGGAGAATTCGCCCGCATGGTAGCGCTGCAAAAGGAAGCGGCTGCCTGGCAGCTGTAGGAATGTGACAAAGGGACAGTCCCTTTGTCACATCCAGGGCATATTTGCGTTTGAGGTGGATACCAACGTATGGGCTGATTAGTTTTGCGCCGACCATGCCGAGTCGCTTGACGCACGCGCGTTTATTGGGCAGGCGACGGAGGCGGGGGCATTGCTGTTCTTTCCGGTGCATATCGCCAAGGACGTGCTGTACGTTGTCCAACACGAACTGAAGCGCAGCGTTCTTGCCAGCGGGGGAGCGCTCGACGAGGCGTCTGCCCGTGCGATTGGCGATGCGGCGTTGGCGTTTGTTCGGAACATGACCGAAAACGCCACGGCCGTGGGTGCAGATGCGTCGGACCTTTGGCTGGCCGACAAATACTTAGCGCTCCATCGCGATTACGAGGACAACTTGGTACTCGCCGCATGCAAACGCGCCCAGGTTGAT
>USKV01000159.1 GCA_900555355.1 uncultured Collinsella sp. | reverse complement strand
CGGGCAATCTCGCCGGCGGCATCGCCCTCGGCGGCACGCGCCTCCTCGACGGCCGCATTGACCTCGACGACCTGATCCGACACATGCTCAAACACGGCAGCCAGATCGGGCTCCAGACCCTCTAACTCGCGAATACGACGCTTGCGCTCCAGGGCACCCGAGGCCTCGCCGGCATCGAGTCCAACGCGCACCAGGCCGCCACAGCTCACGCGGGCGCCATCGGGAGTCACATAGGTCACACCGTCAACGACTGGTGCCGCCAGCGCGGCAGCCAAGTCATCGACCACGTAATAGCCGCCAAGCAGGGCCTCGACAACCGGGCCATAACCGGAACGCACGGACAGACGATCGACCAAACGCGAACCGGCAGCGCCCTTAGCAGCAGCACCGCCGCTCACGCCGCGCGCCATCAGCAGCGCCTCACCTGAGGCCTTCTTTTGGTCCAGAGCCGCACGGCCGGCACGCTCAAGCGTGGCGGCGTCATCAAACAGCAGGGCATCGATATCGCCGGCAAGCAGCTGCTCGACCAGACCCTCGAGCTCACGAGGGGCCTCGAGCACATCGCCCAGACGACCCGAGACATCATCGCCCAACGCGCCCATCAGACGGCTCACCAGCGGCGAGCTGTCAGCCATGCGGGCATCGAGCTTCTTTTGGCTCGCGAGCTCAGAGCGAACCTCGGACAGTTTATTGCGCGCCTCGCTCTCACGACTACGCAGGTCCTTCAACGCCGCACGGGCGACCTCGGTGGCCTCACGCGCATCGACCTGGGCTTGACGAGCCTGATCGAGCGCGCCTTCGAGCTCCTCAGCACGGTTGCGGCGGCTATCAAGCGATGCCGTGACCTCCTCGAGCTGCTCATCGATCTGCTCCAGGCGCGAGGCGTACATGTTGTCCTCGACCTCGGCATTGGAAAGCGAATCCTTTACCTTGGCAAGCTCAAGCGCAGCATTATCGGCAACGCGCTGCACATCGCGCTGCTCGCGCGTAAGCTGCGAAATCTGCGCATCAAGCGCCACGCGACGCTCGTGGAGCTCGGCGGCGGCAGGACCAGCGGCGTCAACGTCCTCCTGGGCCTGCATATGCGCGCCGGTCACTTCCTCGAGCTGAGCACGTGCGTCCTCGAGCTCCTCGACCACGCGACGGCGCTGATGCTCGGAGCTCGAGATCTGGCCGCGCATGTCGGACAGGCGCGACACCATGTTGTGGCCCTTTTCCTCGAGCAGGCGCATGTCGGAGTTAATGCGACCGACCACATCTTGCATATGGCGGCGCTGCTCGCCCAAGTCGCCCACAAACAGGCCCTTTTCCTCGAGCATGACCTGGAGCTTCTCGAGCTCGCGCTCTTTCTCACCCAGGCGGTACTGCGCGAGCTCCAGCTCGGCGGCGCCCTCCTTAGAGCGGCTCTCCAGGTCGTTCCACTGCGATTGCAGCGAACGCAGCTCGTCGACGGCCAGCATCTGCGTGAGCTCGTTCGCGCGCGAGGACAGCTCTTTGTACTTGCGCGCGCGATCGACCTGACGCTCCAGCGGTCGCAGCTGACGGGCGATTTCCTTGTTGATATCGCGGGCACGGGTCAGGTGCTCGTCCATCGACTTGATCTTTTTGAGCGCACGCTCCTTGCGACGCTTGTGCTTGGAGATGCCGGCGGCCTCCTCAATGAGGGCACGGCGCTCCTCGGGGCGGCTCTGCAAAATGGCATCGAGCTTGCCCTGGCTGATGATGGAATGCGTATCCTTGCCCAGTCCCGAATCGTGCAGGATGTCCTGGATGTCCATCAGGCGGCACGGGCTCGAGTTGATGAGGTACTCGCTTTCGCCCGAGCGATACATACGACGGGTAATGGCGACCTCGTCAAAGTCGACGGGCAGCATATGGTCCGAGTTATCGAGCACCAGCGTAACCTCGGCAACACCCACCGGCTTGCGAGCCGACGAGCCCGAGAAGATGACATCCTCCATGGCCTGACCGCGCAGCTGCTTGGCGCTCTGCTCGCCCAGGACCCACAGAATCGAGTCGGAGATGTTCGATTTTCCCGAGCCGTTGGGACCGACGATGACGGTCAGGCCCGGCTCAAATGACATATGGGCGCGGTCGGCAAACGACTTGAACCCTTTGAGCGTGAGGGACTTGAGATACACGGTTCCTCGCTTAAACAGGCTTCTTGTTCAGGATCACGCCGTTGGTGGTGTAACCCATGCGGTCGAGTGCCTCAAGCGCGGCAGCTCCCTCGGCCTCCTTCTTGGAGGAACCGGTGCCGCGACCCTGACGAATACCATCGATCAACACCACGGCGGTAAAGGTGGGCGCATGCGCCGGGCCCTCGGAGCCAACGAGCTTATACGCCGGGGGCTCGTGACCGTCGGCTTGCACGCACTCCTGCAAAAACGACTTGGGATTCGCAGGATGCTCGGCACGCTCGGAAGCCAAATGCGGCTTAAGCGTACGGTGAATGAACTCCGCCGCGGCATCCCAGCCGGCATCCAGGTACAGCGCGCCCACGAGCGACTCATAGACGTTCTCGAGGGCCGAATGCAGACCGCGCGCACCGGTACCGGTCTCGGAGGCACCAAAGATGATGATGTCGTCGATGCCCAACTCGTGAGAAACCTCGGATAGCGTGGCGCCCGAGACGAGCGACACCTTCAAGCGCGTGAGCTTGCCCTCGTCAAACTCCGGATAGGACTCAAACAGGGAACGTGCGACCACAGCGCCCAAAATGGAATCGCCCAAGAACTCAAGGCGCTCATAGCTCGCCGAGACGGGCTGACCTTCCACGGCAGAGGGGTGCGTGAGCGCCGCACGCAGCAGCACCTTATTATTGAACTCGTGGCCCAGGATTTCCTGGGCGCGCGTAAGTCGGTCGGATAAAGCCAAGACTTAGGCCTCCTTGGCGTTTTCGATAGCGTCGACGGCGTCGGCGACAGAGTTGAGCGACAGCAGGGTCTCGTCATCGATCTCGAGGTTGAACTCGTCCTCGATAGCCGTAACCAGCTGCAGACGCTCGAGCGAATCGGCATCGAGATCGTCAAAGGTAGTCTCGTCGCTAATGTCGGCGACATCGACGCCCAGCACATCAGCGGCGACTTCGGCGATCTTATCGAAGATTTCGGAGCGGTCCATAGCGCTTCCTCTCGTATTGCGTGAACATCAACGCGCTGGCGCCGCAAGTGCAGCACCAAGACACGGTTTTGATTCTACCCCACGACGAAGGCCGCGAGGCACATAACAGCGCTCTAACTCGCTCTTATAAAACGATACCGTCCATAGAGTTGGCGACATTCTCGACCAGCCCGGCGCGCACGGCTTCGGCCGCCGCGAGCGTACCGTTTTTGACAGCCTCGACCGAGGTGGCACCATGGCCGATCAGGACCACGCCGCGCAGGCCCAAAAGAATCGCGCCGCCCTTGGCGTCGCCCGAAAGCTTGGCTTTAATCTCGCGCATCTGCTTTTTGATGAGCAGCGCGGCAATCTTGGTGCCGAGCGAAGACATAAAGACACCCTTGAGCTCCTGCAGCAAAAACTTGGCAGCGCCCTCGGTAGCTTTGAGAGCGATATTACCCGACATGCCATCGGCAACGACGACATCGAAGTTACCTGAGGTGAGGTCGGTGCCCTCGCAGTTACCAACAAAGCCGGGAACGGCGGCCTTCATAGCAGGGAAACAGGCCTTGGTAAAGTTGGAGCCCTTCTCATCCTCGGTGCCGTTGCCGAGCAGACCGACGCGGGGTTGCTCAATGCCCAAGACGACGCGTGCATAGGCGCTACCCATCTGGGCAAAACGCACCATATCGTCAACCTCGACATCGGGGTTGGCACCCATGTCGCACAGCACCGTCAGACCGCCGGCGCGATTGGGCAGCGCATTGGTCAGACAGGGGCGCACCGGCTGCTTCTTGCCTTCGGCCTGATACCTAAACGGCGTCACGTAGGCGGTGGCAGCGGCGGTCATGGCACCGGTGGAGCCGGCGGAGAAGAACGCATCCGCGTTGCCCTTCTTAATGGCGCGGCACGACAGCACGATCGACGACTTACGCTTGGTCATCACGGCGCGAATGGGATCGTCATCCATGGCGATAACGTCAGGTGCCTCAAGGGCCTCAACACGTGCATGGGAAGCTGCAAAGGGATTGACGATTTCGGCGGGGCCAGCTGCCAAGACCTCGATATCGGGATCGGCGGCAAGCGCAGCCTCGATACCATCGAGAACAACCTGAGGTTTCTCGTCTCCGCCCACAACGTCTACACAAACGCGAACGTTACTCATATACATGCTCCTTATACAAAAATGGCCGACTCATTGAGCCGGCCATTGTGGTT
>USKV01000158.1 GCA_900555355.1 uncultured Collinsella sp. | reverse complement strand
CTCTGCATGGTCATCTACATAAAGGAGGAACCAACCATGCAGATCAGAGTTTTGAAAACACTAGATATTAGCAATCCCCACTCGATGGCGTCGGTTCTGCCGTCCCGTCACTCCAGTTACACCCAGTTTTCGGCATCGACACGGAACGCGTGCCGCCGAATGACGCGATGTCTCGTTTCGTCGGCTTCGGGGACAAAAGCTGGGACAACCTCAAAAACTTTTTTCAAACTCAGGGCTTTGAGTTTTTGTTTTTGTCCCAAAGTGCGCGGCGGGTCGCCTTTGGAGGCTCGATGGCGCCGAAAACGCCCGTTTTGAAACTCAACCGCCCTTTTGCCCGCAAGCCGCCAGCTGCAATCGCAAGTGAATTAACGCGGGTGGCTTGCGCGCCATTTGCAAAACCCCAGGTCGCAGGTCTTCGCCATTCGTGAACAAAGTGAGTAGTCTCAGGTGGCTTGCTTATGAGTTGGCGAACGGGCCTTCAGGATTCAGGGCAAACATGCTGGTAGAATAGGATTCTCAAATCAATGACAGGAGACCGAGCATGGCCGAACCCCACGATAGGAAGCCGATCCTCACGATCGAGCAGCAGATAGAGCACCTCAAGCAGAAGGGCGTAGCCTTCGAACTGTGTTCCGAGGAAGAGGCCGCGGACTACCTGCGCGACAAGTGCAACTTCTTC
Organism: uncultured Collinsella sp.; assembly: GCA_900555355.1. Classification (GTDB taxonomy): domain Bacteria; phylum Actinomycetota; class Coriobacteriia; order Coriobacteriales; family Coriobacteriaceae; genus Collinsella. Next base: position 3,644 of record USKV01000158.1, on the reverse strand, counting down.
AAGCTCGCATCCTACCGCAAACTCTTCTCGAAATACGAGGGAGGCCCGCGCGACGGCCGCTACGTAGACCTCGACTTCGGCCAGCTGCGCCTGCTCGCGGCGCTCGACCAGGAGCTGCGCCACGCCCTGCTCGGCATGACGCTCGACATCGAGCATTTCCAGAAGGTGACACTGCTTCGCGAGATGGAGGACCGTGGAGAGGACGGCTACGCCATCGTGGCCGACTACATGGCATCGCTTACCACTGCAAACAGGGAGTACCGCCTGCGCGAGCTCAAGATGAGCGGCCGCAGCCCCTACAGCTCGAGCCTCTACGCGAAGTACTCCGGCGACATGCCTGCCTGGGCCTTCCTTGAGCTCACCTCGTTCGGCACCCTCATCGACTTCGTGCGCTTCTGCGCCAGGCGATGGGGCGACAGGCGCCTCGAGGCCTCCCACTACGACCTCAAGCGCGTGAAGTCCGTCCGCAACTGCGCCGCGCACGGCTCGTGCCTGATCAACTGCTTCGCCGAGAGGGGCGCCGCCCGGGGCTCGGCGTCCAGCGGCGTCTCCCGAAGGGTCGCCGCCGTGGGGATTCCCAAGGCGACCAGGAGGAAGTGGATGGGGAATACGGCCATGCAGGAGGTCGCGACCGTGCTCGTGGCGCACTCCGGCTTGGTACCCGAGGGCTCCTCGCGCTCGCGCGCCGCATCCGAGCTCGCCGAGATGTTCGCCAGGGCCGACGGCGAAACCGAGGCGCTGCCCGACAAGGGGCCCGACGCCGCAGCTCGCTCCGCGCTCGAGTTCCTTCGCAGGTTGACAGAATCGCTCGGGTTGGTAGAATAGCCTGCAGATAGCAAAACCTTCACGGTTTTAGGGGCGGACTTGCGCAAGCGACTCTGCCCTATTTTTATATTCACTCGCTATAGGAGACGGATGATACCTGGGTCAATGACAGAACTGAGAAGCCCGGAATAATGGAGCCAGTTAGAAACCCTCGGGTTTGCGGGGCGGGATCGTGAGAGCGATTCTGCCCTATTTTTTTCCTCCGTCTGCCCCAACCAAGTAGTTCGAAGATAGCCTGTAGGTGTCCTCGTGGGCGCCTTTTATTTTCAGGGAATCGGCCGCTTCATGAACGAGCGACCGGCTTGACCTAGATCGAACCGCCTTCATCTCCGTCTAGGCGCCGGCAATCAACATCGTGAATCCGCGCGTGCTACAATGCGGGCACCAGAGATGAAAACACAGTCCCCGTCGGGTAGTCGTGGGCGTGCGGGAGTCCGCATCAGTAACCTGCCTCCTTGGTTGTCCCTTCTCTGCATGGTCATCTACATAAAGGAGGAACCAGCCATGCAGATCAGCGTGTCGTCCACCCTGACCGTATATCACGACGGCCAATTCTGGGTCGGGCTGGCGGAGCACGTCGAGGACGGCAGATACGGCGCCGCCCGCATCGTCTTCGGCGCAGAACCGTCCAATGAGGAGATCCTGCGATTCGTTGTCAGCAAATGGGCGAAGCTCTCGTTCTTCTGCCACGGTCCGGCCGAGGCGAGCAAGCCCGCGAAGAACCCCAAGCGACGCGCCCGCGAGGCGGCGAAAGCCCTCAAGCAGCCGGCGATGAGCACCAAGGCGCAGCAGGCGCTCGCGAATCAGCGGGAGACGATGAAGCGGAAATCGGCTCAAGCAAGAAGCCAGCGTCGCGCGGATGAGGCGGAGGCGCGCTTCGAGCAGCGAAAACTGAAGCGCAAACAGAAGCATCGCGGTCATTGATACCACCATCAACCCATATATAGCAGCAGGCGTAGCTTCGATTGAAACTACGCCTGCCACCTGGTGCTATAACGTTATACAGAACGTATGTTCTATACCCACTCGATGACTAACCCAGTCCGAGCACTACCGATGCGTGTCGCGTCATACCGCCTAAGAGCCGATTCGTTCAGAAAAGGTTCAGGGGGATCGTCGAGTTTATTGCACCCTCGCGTTTTACAAAAGAGAGTACAAGGCCCTTTAGCTCGAATTATTGCATTTAGAACCCAGCCGCTCATCCATCCTAGCTTGCCCAAACAGCCCTCCCGCGATGTCCATGTTCCAACGGATGGGTACCATTTATCCGGGTGCACCTGGGGCAACGGGCCAGCAGGCCCGCGCAAGGTCGCTCGCATAACACGCAACATCAAACACGACAGAAGAGGCGAACGACAGATGCCGGACCCCGGACGACAGCACCGCGGAAGACGAGCATTCCGACCACAACCGAACAACTCCAGCTACTAGGCAGGCGCCCGCATGGGCGCCTTTTACTTTTCAGGGACTTAGCTGAGAGCTAAGGCACGCGGCTCATGGCCGTTTCGTGAAGGCACGACCAGCTCGACCCATCTCGACCCGTCTCCGCTCCCGCCGTGCTCACCAATCGACATCAGGCGGTTCAATCGTCGCGCAGACGAAAAGGGACACGGTGCCGTGCGGTGTGCTCGCGCGGTGCCGCACGGGAAGATTGGAGGAACCATGGCACACACAGCCGAATGCGCCGCGCCCGAGGGAAGCCAAGATCGCGACGAATGGATGACGGTAATCGAGATGCAAGAGTACATGAGGGCGAGCCGAAACAAGGCATACGACCTCATCTGGTCGGGAGAGATCGACTCGTACAGGCTCGGAAGGAAGCTCCTGGTGTCGAGGGCGTCAGTGGACGCCTACATCGAGTCGAGGAGCGGCAGGAAATGACGGCGGCGACCGCCCCAGGAGCCGCCCGCGGCCGGGCACGCGAGGGAGCCTCGAGACGAAAGGAGCTCGAGGACGACCATGACCAAGAGCATTAGCAGGAGCCAGGTGAGGCTCATCGCATCGACCAACGCGATATTCGGCGCCGACGAGGCGTGCGCGATGCTGCGCATCAGCCGCGACGCCATGTACCGGCTCGCCAAGGACCCCGACGACCCGTTCCCGATCCGCTACATCGGCGGCAAGACTCGCGACGGCATCGTGCTGCACGACGAGCTCGTCGCATGGGTCGAGCGCAACAGCGTCGTCGGCTCGCCCAGAAGGGGCTAGCGCCGATGGCGGCCACAGGCCCGAAGGGGCGCGACGGCCCCTCCCCGCGCGAGTTCACGGCGGTACGGCACTTCATGATGGCGGACCTGGGCCTCTCCGGCCTTCCCCTGCTCGTCTACGCGCGCATCTTCGGCTTCTGCGACGCCGGGTGCGGCTACTTCGAGAGCAAGGGCGGCCTGGCCCGCTTCCTCAACGTGCAGGAGCGCAGCGTCCACCGCGCCATCCGCGACCTGCTCGACCGGGGCCTCATCGAGGAGTGCGGCGTGCACGCCCCGGCACGCGGGCACGCCACCAAGCGGTACCGCATCGTGCGCGAGAGGCTGCCGCCCGGAGCGCTGGCAACCCCTGACGGTTCGTCAGGGTTCCCGGCGCGAAAGGGTGACGAAATGACAGGGTTCGCCGCGAACAAGGGTGACGAACCGTCAGGGCTCGCAGCCCGAACCCCTGACGAGATGACAGGGAAACCCCTGACGATTTGCCACCCAATAAGCAAAAGGGACAACAAGGACTTCAGAAGATAAGGAAGGGGCGCCCGATGGACCGAGCGGGACTCATCACCCTGGAGCAGGCCCGGGCGGCCGGGCTCTCCTTCGACGAGCCGGAGCCGAGGG
>USKV01000157.1 GCA_900555355.1 uncultured Collinsella sp. | reverse complement strand
CAGCCGAGGAGCTCATCTTTGGTGAGATGACGACCGGCGCCGCCAACGATATCGAGCAGGCCACCAAGCTCGCCCGTAACATGGTGACGCGCTTTGGTATGTCCGATGAGTTTGGCATGATGGCACTCGGTACCGTTCAGAATGCGTACCTTAACCAGGACACGTCGCTCACCTGCGCCCCCGGTACGGCCGAGCGCGTGGACGCAATTGTCGCCAAGTTGATCGAGGATGCGCACGACCGCGCCCTGCAGATCCTGAAGGAGAACAAGTTCAAGCTCCACGAGCTGGCTCGTTATCTGTACAAGAAGGAGACGATCACGGGCGAGGAGTTCATGAATCTCCTCACGCGCGAGAATCCGCTGATGCCAAAGCAGCAGTAATACTGGTTGCGCAGTGTCAATCGCCCCATTTGAGTGTTTATCTCAAATGGGGCGTTTTGCTTAGGAGGGATGCACATGAAGATCGTGGTGAGCGCCTGCTTGATGGGCGAGAGCTGCAAGTATAACGGTCTCGATAATTACCATCGCGAGCTGGTCGAGGCCTGCGAGCGTACGGGGACCGAGGTCCTCTTGGTGTGCCCTGAGGTCTTTGGGGGCCTGCCCACGCCGCGCAAGCCGTCCGAGATTGTGAACGGCGAGGTTCGTACCTGCGAGGGCGTGTCCGTTGACCGGGAATTCCGCCTGGGCGCTCAACGTGCGCTCGATATGTGTGAGCAGGCGGGCGGTCCGGAAGAGATCGCCGCGTGCATCCTGCAGGACCGCAGCCCCTCGTGTGGCGTAGGTCGCATCTACGACGGAACGTTCAGCGGTACGCTCACCGTGGGCAACGGTGTTTTCGTCGACCTGCTCCTGCGTCACGGGTACCGTGTGATCCCCGCAAGCGAATTTGACCCCAGCATGCTGGGGCAATAAAAAACCACCACAAAGGTGCCTGTCCCCTTTGTGGTGGTTTTGGCCTGGGTCTAGAGCGTGTGGCCGTAGGCGTTGGCGGCCTTGATTGCGGCGGCGAACTTTTCGTCGGTGAAGGGCTCGGGGTTTCCCTGCTTCCACTCGTTGGTGGCGTGTGCGAACTCGCACAGGGCCGGGATATCTGCCTCGGTAAGGCCGACCTGCTCAAGCGTCACGGGCAGGCCCATCTGCTTGTTAAAGGCGGCGTAGCGCTCAAGGTTCTCGGTGTCGCCCGTGTAGGCGAACAACACCAGCACGCCCAGGCTTACGACTTCGCCGTGCAGGTAGGTGCCCTCACGCGGAATGCTGCACGTGGCGTTGTAGAACGCATGTGCCACGCTCGAGTTGTAGTAGTAATCGTTTTGGTTGGTCAGGTTCGAGACATAGCCCGTGTTGACCACGATGTCGAGCGCGATCTGCTTGACGGCCTCGCTCGACAGATTCTGACGAACGTCCTCAAGACCCTGAACACCGTAGGTAAACAGCGGCTCGGAACAGGTGTGGGCAAGAGCCAGGCCAAGGCCGGCGGTGTGCTCCAGGTCGCCGGCGCTCGTGGCGTACTCGACCTCGGGCTGCTTGGACAGGGCATCGCCCACGCCGGCCCAGAAGTACTCTGCCGGAGCCTCGGCGATGATCTTGGGATTGATGAAGATGTGCGCCGGTCGGTTGGGGTACGAATAGCCCTCGAGCGATCCATCGTCGTTGTAGACAACGGCAATGGCGGTCGCGGCGGAACAGTTAGAGCAAATCGTCGGCACGGTAAAGACGATCTTCTTGAGCTCGATGGCCGCCGTCTTGACGGTGTCGAGTGCCTTGCCGCCGCCACAGGCGATAAGCACGTCTGCCTGCTGGCAAGCGGGGGAGTTCACGACCTTGGCGATATTGGCGCGTGTGCTGTTGGTGCCGTAGACGCGCGTCTCCAGAATCTCGACGTCGGTACCTTCAAGCGCCGCCTCGATGCCCGGCAGCGCTGCAGCCAGTGCTCGCTTGCCGCCAATGATGGCGACTTTCTTCGCGCCGTACTCCGCCAGTGCGGCGGGCAGCTCGGTAAAGCAATCCTCGCCAACGGTGTAGTCGCTCATTCCAATCGTGCGCATAGGTGCCTTCTTTCGTTCGATAGAGTGCTTTCAGGTATTTTGCTCCTAGAGAAGGGCTGTAATAGCGAGAAATTTCGAACGTATAAAACCAGTGTTGAGGGTTTTTCGCCGGCGCGGAACGTGCTAGCATACTCCGCATAAGCGTTGATGGGGACGAGTAGTCGGCCGTCCGCATGCTACAGAGAGCGGGAAGCGCTGAGAACCCTTGCATGCGACCGATGAAAATCACCCCGGAGCTGCGGTCCCAACGGACGTACCGCGCAGGTTCGTCTTAGTAGACATCGCCGAGATGGCCGTCGATACAGGCCAGCCGAGTAACGGATGCGAGCGCGCGAATACGCGGGCGAGGGCATCTAAGCTGGGTGGTTAAGCGAAGAGCTTTTACGGGCGTACGGCCCGTTTTTGTGGCGCTTCGTCCCAGCTTGCAGGGACGGGCGCTTTTTTGGTGCCCAAAGGGCGTGTGCGCCCACGATATGAAAGGGGTACCGTGGCAAACGAGTACAAGCAGACGATGAATCTGCCCAAAACCGGATTTCCCATGCGTGCCGGTCTTTCCAAGTCCGAGCCCAAGCGACTCAAGGACTGGCAGGACAACAAGGTCTACGAGCAAGTTCTAAAGAAGAACGAGGGTCACAAGAAGTTCGTGCTGCACGACGGCCCTCCGTACGCCAACGGCCCGATCCACATCGGCCACGCCATGAACAAGATCTCCAAGGACATGATCAACCGTTACTGGATGATGCAGGGCTATGAGGTTCCCTATGTCCCCGGTTGGGACTGCCACGGCCAGCCGATCGAGCATAAGGTCGAGGAGAAGCTCGGCACCGAGAAGTTCAACCAGACCCCCACGGCCAAGATCCGTGAGCTCTGCAACGAGTTCGCTGTCGAGAACATCGAGCTTCAGAAGGCCGGCTTCCGTCGCCTGGGCGTGCTCGGCGACTGGGACAACCCCTATCTGACGCTCTATCACCAGCATGATGCCGCCGACATCGAGGTCTTCAAGGCCATGTTCGACAAGGGCATGATCTATCGCGGCCACAAGCCCGTCCACTGGTGCAAGCACTGCCACACTGCACTCGCCGAGGCCGAGATTGAGTACTCCGACGAGACGAGCCCGTCCATTTTCGTGCGCTTCGAGATGACCTCCAAGCCCGCCGGTCTCGGGAACTTTGACGGCCCGGTTGACTTCATCATCTGGACGACCACGCCGTGGACCATCCCCTCCGACCAGGCAGTTTCCCTCAAGCCCGGCGCCGCCTACGTCGCCGTTGAGCACGACGGTCGTGCCGAGGTCATGCTCGAGGACCTGGCTCCCAAGTGCTGCGAGGAGTTTGGCTGGGAGTACACTCCGGTTATGGTCGACGGCAAGCCCTATGTGGTTCCCGCCGAGACCTTCCACCACATCCACTACAAGCAGCCGATCTTTGACGGTGTCGAGGGCGTGGCGCTGCTGGCCGATTACGTCGGTGTCGATGACGGTACCGGTATCGTCCATAACTCGCCCGGCCACGGTGTCGACGACTACTTTGCCTGCCTTAAGGAGGGCATCACCGACATCTGCATGCCGGTCGATGACGACGGTAAGTTCTATACCGGTGAGGAGTTTGGCACCGGTGGCCCCTTCAGCGGTATGGACACCGATGAGGCCAACCCGCACATCATCGAGTTCCTGCGCGAGCGCGGTACCCTAGTCCTCGAGAAGAAGATCACGCACAGCTATCCGCACTGCTGGCGCTGCAAGCACCCGGTGCTCTTCCGTGCTACCGACCAGTGGTTTGTCTCGATGGACAAGACCGGTTTGCGTGAGCAGGCTGGCAAAGAGGTCCGCGAGAACGTCAAGTGGTATCCGGCCCACGCGGCCAACCGCATTGGCGCCATGGTCGAGCAGCGTCCCGACTGGTGCATCAGCCGTCAGCGCAACTGGGGCGTGCCTATCCCCAGCTACACTTGCGCCGACTGCGGTGAGAAGGTCATGAACGACGCCACGCTCGACGCCGTCATCAAGCTCTTCCACGAGAAGGGCTCCGACGCCTGGTTCACCGACGCTCCCGAGAGCTACCTGGGCGAGGCCTGCGTCTGCCCCAAGTGCGGTGGCCATCACCTCAAGGCCGATAAGGACATTCTCGACGTGTGGTGGGACTCCGGCGTTTCCTGGAAGGCCGTCTGCGAGTATCGTCCCGAGCTTGAGTACCCGGCGGACGTGTACCTCGAGGGCTCCGACCAGCATCGCGGTTGGTTCCAGAGCTCGCTGCTCACCTCGGTGGGCGCCAACGGCCATGCTCCG
>USKV01000156.1 GCA_900555355.1 uncultured Collinsella sp. | reverse complement strand
CCGATCTGCCTAATTGATGTTGCCGACTTTGTCCGCCTGGCCCAGGAGCTAATCCATGATGCCTAATGCCGCACGCGTGACGTTTACCAAAAAGAAGAAAACGGTGGCCTGCCCGGTGCCGCTGGCGCCGCTTGCCGATACGCATGCGCACCTGCTCTCATTCTGGAGCAAGGAAGTGCCCGAGACGCTCGTACGTGCCAAGGCCGCGGGCGTCGACCTGTTGGTGACGGTCTTCGACCCCATTGCCGATAAGCGCAGCGTGGCGGGCTATAGCGACTGGCTGGTTCGCGAGATCCTGCCGATGCGGGATATCCCGCAGATCAAGTATCTCGCCGGCGTGCATCCCTATGGCGCGCCGGATTATACCGACGAAATTCACGCACAGGTCGTTGCCGCACTCGATGATCCCTTATGCGCCGGTATTGGCGAGATCGGTCTGGACTACCACATGGACTATGACGACGATATCGCGCCGGCGCCCCACGACGTGCAGATCGACTGTATGGCGCGCCAACTCGAGGTCGCCGTACGCCGCAATGTGCCGGTAGAGCTGCATCTGCGTCATGAGGATACGGACGAGGAGCGCACCTCGCATGTGGACGCCTACAACGTGTTGCGCGAGGTCGGCGTGCCCCAGGCCGGTTGCGTACTGCACTGCTTTGGCGAGGACCGCGCCACGATGGAGCGCTTTGTGGAGCTGGGCTGCTATATCGCCTATGGTGGTGCGGCTACCTTTAAGCGCAACGACGACGTGCGCGAGGCATTCGCGGCAACCCCACTCGATCGAATTTTGTTCGAGACGGATTGCCCGTATATGGCTCCGGAGCCCATCCGCGGTCTTGAATGCGAGCCCGCAATGATCTCCATTACGGCAAACACGCTGGTCAACGACCGTGTCGATCGTACCGGCGAGGATGCTGAGGCAATCGCGCGAGCAGCTTGGGAAAATGCCTGCAAACTTTTTCAAAAATAGTTCTTGCGTTCGCGGTGGCGCTCCGTTATTCTAATTCCTGCACGCGGGCGTGGCGGAATTGGCAGACGCGTACGGTTCAGGTCCGTATGGGGGCAACCCCATGAAGGTTCAAGTCCTTTCGCCCGCACCATTAAATGAAAGAGCTCCCAGCAATGGGGGCTTTTTTGATATGCACGATCTCCTTGGACGGGTATCCTAGTGCCAACGTGTGCCTATCAGAGGAGAGACCATGCTGTTGTCCGGAATCATTGCCGCCCTTACGAGTCTTCTGCTTCCCATCATCATTTTGTTGCTGCTGCTCCCCAACGCCTGTTATGTCGTTGAACAGCAGCATGCCGTGATCATCGAGCGCCTGGGCAAGTTCAATCGTATCGTCAACGCGGGCTTCCACATGAAGGTGCCCGTGATCGACCGCAAGGCCGCCACGGTGAGCCTGCGCACCATGAAAAACGGCTTCGGCATCGACGTTAAGACCCAGGACAACGTGACCATCGGCCTTGAGGTCTCTGCTCAGTACCACGTGAGCTATGACATGGGCGCCGGTCCGGCAGATTCGGGTATCTACAAGAGCTACTACATGCTGCAGGAGCCCGTCGACCAGATGCGCGATTTCATCACCGATGCCCTGCGCTCTTCCATCCCCGTCTACACACTCGATGAGGTCTTTGCCAAGAAGGATGACATCGCCAAGGACGTCAACGCCACCGTGTCCGAGCAGATGGCTGCCTACGGCTTCACCCTCGTGTCGACGCTCATCACCAAGATCGCGCTGCCGACCGAGGTCGAGAACTCCATGAACGACATCAACGCCGCCCAGCGCAAGCGCGCTGCTGCGCAGGAGCTCGCCGAGGCCGACCGCATCAAACGCGTCACCGAGGCGACTGCCGAGGCCGAGGCGATGGAAAAGGCGGGCGAGGGCATCGCCAACCAGCGTAAAGCCATCGCGCTGGGTATCAAAGATTCGCTCGAGATCATCCAGGAGACGGGTGTCGGCAACGACGAGGCCAACCAGCTGTTCATGTTTACGCAGTGGTCCGAGATGATGACGGAGTTCGCTCGCACGGGTAACACCTCGACAGTCGTGCTGCCGAGTGATTTCTCGCAGTCGGCCTCGATGTTCGAGCAGATGCTGACCGCCGGCAAAGTTCAAAACGATTCGAAGGAGTAGACGCGCGTGAAATATACCGTCGTTTGCGTCGGTAAGCTCAAGGAGCGCTTTTGGAAGGACGCGTGCGCCGAATACACCAAACGCCTAGGCGCCTATGCCAAGGTAGATATGCGCGAGGTTGCCGATATCGATCCGGCCAAGGCGGGCGGTGTGGATGCCGCGCGCAACAAAGAAGGCACGGCGATTCTTGCTGCCCTGCCACCGCGGGCACATGTGATTCTGCTGGCTATCGAGGGCAAGGAGCGTTCGAGTGAGGAGCTCTCGGCGAGGCTCGACGATCTTATGCTGCGAGGCAACAGCGACATTGCCTTTGTGATTGGCGGTTCGGACGGCGTGAGTGATGAGGTACGCGCCCGCGCCGACGAGATGCTCAGCTTTGGACGCATTACCTTGCCGCATAACCTGGCGCGTGTGGTGCTGCTAGAGCAGATTTACCGTGCCTGCAAGATCAGTCGTGGCGAGCCGTATCACAAGTAGGTCGGCAATACGAAACAATGGCGTGGGACAATACCTTTCGTTTTGAGGAATGTGTCTGAGAGGACTATGTGATATGAAGATTGGATTTGTCGGTTTTGGCAATATGGCGAGCGCTATGGCTGATGGCTGGATCGCCGCCGGTGTTCCTGCGGACGATATGTGCGCCTGTGCGGGCCGCTACGACGCCTTGGTTGAGCGCTGTGAGGCGCGTGGGATGGTCGCCTGTCGTGATGCGGCGGAGGTTGTCGCCGCGTCCGATATCGTGGTTGCTGCGGTCAAGCCGTACATGATTGAAAAGGTCTTCGCTCCGCTCAAGGACGCCCTTACCAAAAAGGTTGTCCTTTCGGTCGCCTGGACTTGGGACAGCGCCAAGTGGGAGCAGGTCCTGCCGGGTGTCGCGCACATCTCGACGGTGCCCAACACGCCGGTTTCGGTGGGCGAGGGCGTCATCGCCTGCGAGAAGGCCTCCACGCTTAACAGCGAGCAGCGAGCTGCGGTGCTCGACCTGCTCGGTAAGCTTGGCACTGTCGTCGAGCTTGATACGAGTCTGCTGTTTGTGGGCGGTACCGTGGGCGGTTGCGCCCCGGCGTTTGTCGCCATGGCGATCGAGGCTCTGGGCGATGCGGCCGTCAAACACGGTATTCCGCGCGCCGATGCCTATCGCATTGTGAGCCAGATGGTGCTGGGTACGGCAAAGCTGCAGCTTGCAACCGGCCAGCATCCCGCAGCGATGAAGGATGCCGTGTGCTCGCCCGGCGGTGCTACCATCAAGGGCGTCGTCGCGCTCGAGGATGCCGGCATGCGCAGCGCCCTAGTCAAGGCCATCGACGCTACCCTCCAGTAAAACCTGCCATTTAGGGACAGGTTTATTTTGGCAGGTTCTTCCTGCGGTTTTATCTCTATAGCGAAAAGCGCCCCGCAACCGGATCGATACCGGTCGCGGGGCGCTTGCGTTTGCCCAGATAAAACCGACCAAAATAAACCTGTCCCTTTTTGGCAGGTTAGTCCCAGAAGCTGTCTTCTTCGTCCTCGGACTTGGGGCCGCGGTCGACATACATCTTATGGGTGCGCTTCTCCATCACAAAGGCAAGAATCGCAAATAACAGGATGCCGCCGGCGAAAAGGATGGCAAAACCGGTGCGGGTGCCAAACAAAAAGGAAAAAACTGCGTCCATTGGGTGCCTTCTTGCGTAGTTGAGTTGGGTCGTAAACGCTCATAAGTATATACTTGCCCATACATGTACAAGGTTGCAACCTAAATGGAATGTATATCGCCGGAGGATCTAATGCTTGATATCAAGTTTGTTCGCGAGAACCCCGATGCCATCGATACCGCCATGGCTAATCGCCAGACGTCTTGGGATCGCGAGAAGTTCTTTGAACTCGACGACGAGCGCCGTGCCGTCATCACCGAGGTCGAGGAGCTCCAGGCCACGCGTAACGCCGAGTCCAAGAAGATTGGCGCCCTGATGAAGGAGGGCAAGAAGGACGAGGCCGAGGCTGCCAAGGAGGCCGTGCGCGCCGTCAACGAGAAGATTGACGGTCTGGCCGAGCGCCGAGGCGCTCTTGAGCAGGAGCTGTACGACTTTATGGCTCACCTGCCCAACATTCCGTGCGAGGCCACCCCGTTTGGCAAGGACGAGGACGAGAACATCGAGCGCCGTCGTTGGGGCACCCCGCGCGAGTTCGACTTCGACTTTAAGCCGCACTGGGATCTGGGCACCGACCTCGAC
>USKV01000155.1 GCA_900555355.1 uncultured Collinsella sp. | reverse complement strand
GGCCGCGGCGGCCCGCGCTGCATGAGCATGCCCTTCTGGCGCGAGGACCTCTAAGGTCTTCAAGGACCCGTACAGGTCTTAATACATACATCTAGCTGCCATTAGATGTCTCCCATTGGGGCGGTGCGGGTTTTCGCACCGCCCCAATCTTGTATGAGGAACGTCAACACGATTGGATGACTGCTTTTGTAAGGAGCTTGGCCATGGACATCAAGACGATTGGCGTTGAGGAATGGCTCAACGTTTGGGAGAAGAGCGCCACGTGGGACATCGCCCAGTCGACGATCTCGTCGCTCACCATGGGCGAGCTGCGCGCGCTTGATGAACAGGACGGCGCCACGTTCTACGAGCGCCTGGATCGCGAGAAGATGAACTACGGCTGGATCGAGGTCTCGCCGGAGTTTAAGGCCGAGGTTGCCAAGCTGTATCGTCGCGAGGTCAATCCCGATCACATTCTGCAGACCAATGGCTGCACGGGCGCGAACCTCAACGCCATCATGGCCGTAGTCGAGCCCGGCGACCACGTTATCGCCGAGTGGCCTACCTATGCGCCGCTCTATGAGATTCCGCGTACGCTTGGCGCCGAGGTCGAGTATTGGGAGCTTCGCGAGGAACTCGGCTGGAAGCCCGATATCGAGAAACTCAAGCATCTGGTTCGCCCCACCACCAAGCTCATCTGCATCAACAACGCATCGAACCCCATCGGTACGGTGCTCGATGCCGATATGCTCGGCCAGATTGCCGAGATCGCCCGCTCGGTTGGCGCCTATGTGCTGTGCGACGAGGTGTATCTGCCGCTTGAGAACACTGAGGACTTTTTGTCGATGGCCGATGTGTACGAGAAGGCCATCGTCACCAACTCGGTGTCCAAGACCTATTCGACGCCTGCGGCCCGCGTGGGCTGGGTCGTGGCAGACGAAGAGATATCCAGCCGCATCCGCACCTATCGCGATTACACCATGATCTGCGGCGGCGTGTTCAACGATGCCCTGGCGACCTATGTGCTTGAGCACAAGGACAAGATCCTTGAGCGCAATCGCAAGATCGTGTTTGGCAACCGCGATATCGCGCAGGCTTGGATTGATACGCAGCATCGCGTTTCCTGGACGGCCCCGCAGGGCGTGTCTACCTCGTTTATCAAGCTTGATATTCCCGAGGACGACGAGGAGTTCTGCAAGCGCCTGCTGTCCGAGAGGGGAGTGCTGCTGGTACCCGGCAGCCGCTTTGAGCTTCCCTGCGGCGCACGCCTGGGCTACTGCGCGAGCGAGGACGTTCTGCGCGAGGGTCTGAGGCTTTTGGACGAGGCACTGGCGGAGTTCGATCGCTAGGATTCCGATGATCTTCGAGGGCCTTATCCAAATTAGCCGAAGATAATCGAAAACGGACCCGTTTCCCTAGTGAAGCGGGTCCGTTTTTCTATACCGAGAAGTCAAGTTGTTACAAATGAGGCCGTAAGGCGAGCCGGTATCCGATGGGCCTTATACTGAGCTTCCGGTGAACGGTATCAAGCGTCTGGTAAACGGTAATTTGTTACCAGAAATGAATAGGACAAACTTTTTTCTGAATAAAATGTGAATGGTTGAGACGCGGTATGAATCGCTAATTCTATTCATAGCTTTATTGGAAATATGCAATTTGAGGGTGGTTTAATAAAGTTTAGTTCCATTTGCTATCTGGATTGAAAACGCGTTTAAGCACGTAAATAAACTTTATTAAATCAAAGTGTGCCATGCGTGAAGTATATGTGTATGCCGTTCACCCCCTATAAAAAACCGTTCGGGGGCAAGGTGGAAGTATGAGCTGATTTTGGATATAAATATGTCGTCAGCAATAACGCCTCACACGGAGGGGCGCTAACGAATCGGCCCTGACAAGGGCCCGAAAGAAAGGTAGGAGGCCATGACGAAAGGTCTGCACGTGCCTTCCGAGATCGGCAAGCTCAGGAAGGTCTGCCTGCACCGTCCCGGCGACGAGCTCCTCAACCTGCCGCCCGACGAGCTCGAGCGACTCCTGTTCGACGACGTCCCGTTCCTGGAGGTCGCGCAGCAGGAGCACGACACCTTCGCCCAGATCCTGAGGGACCAGGGCGTGGAGGTCCTCTATCTCGAGAACCTCGTCGCCGAGGTGTTCGACCAGGTCCCCGGCGCCCGCGCCGAGTTCACCGACCAGTACATCGCCGAGGCCGGCATCCGCGGCCAGCACATGCCGCAGATCGTCCGCGAGAAGCTGGACTCCATCGAGGACAACCTCGAGTTCGTCAAGAAGACCATGGCCGGCATGACCAAGTCCGAGATCGACATGCCCCTCACGGCCTCCACGACCCTCGACTCCCTGGTCAACTCCGAGTCCGAGTCCGACCTGATCATCGACCCGATGCCCAACCTCTACTTCACCCGCGACCCGTTCGCGGTCGTCGGCGAGGGCGTCAACCTCAACCGCATGTACTCGGTCACCCGCAACCGCGAGACCCTGTACGGCAAGTACGTCTTCAAGTACCACCCCGACTACAAGGACGTCTCGCTGTACTTCCGCCGCGACTGCCAGTTCCACACCGAGGGCGGCGACGTGCTGAACATCAACGAGAAGACCCTCGCCGTCGGCATCTCCCAGCGCACCCAGGCCGCCGCGATCGACGTCATGGCCCAGAACATCTTCTGGAACTCCGACTCCAAGGTCGAGCGCATCCTGGCCTTCGACATCCCGGTCTCGCGCGCCTTCATGCACCTCGACACGGTCTTCACCCAGATCGACGTCGATAAGTTCACGATCCACCCCGCCATCATGGGCACCCTGCGCGTCTACGAGCTGACCGCCGGCAAGAACCCGGGCGACGTGAACATCCGCCTGATCGAGGACACCCTCGAGCACGTCCTGGAGGACGCCACCGGCGTCGACCAGGTCAAGCTGATCCCCTGCGGCGGCGGCGACCCGATCGCGGCCTCCCGCGAGCAGTGGAACGACGGCTCCAACACCCTGTGCGTCGAGCCCGGCAAGATCTGCGTCTACGCCCGCAACACCGTCACCAACGACGTGCTGTACAAGGAGGGCCTGGACCTTCTCGTCGTGCCCTCCGCCGAGCTCTCCCGCGGCCGCGGCGGCCCGCGCTGCATGAGCATGCCCTTCTGGCGCGAGGACCTCTAAGTCTTTCCGTTTCCGGTGCGGTCCCCCTACAACCGCACCGGCTTCGCCCGTTAAACGGGCAACACTGATACTTACGTAATTCATTTCTTCGAAAGGAATCGAACCATGGGTGTTAACCTCTCCGGCCGTAGCTTCCTCAAGCTCCTCGACCTCTCCACCGAGGAGATCGAGTACCTGCTCAAGCTCTCCAAGAACTTCAAGGATATGAAGCGCGCTGGCGTTCCGCATCGCTATCTCGAGGGCAAGAACATCGTTCTGCTCTTCCAGAAGACCTCCACTCGTACCCGCTGCGCCTTCGAGGTCGGCGGCATGGACCTGGGCATGGGCGTGACCTACCTCGATCCCGGTTCGTCGCAGATGGGCAAGAAGGAGTCCATCGAGGACACCGCCCGCGTTCTCGGCCGCATGTATGACGGCATCGAGTTCCGTGGCTTTGCCCAGGACGACGTCGAGGAGCTCGCTGCTAAGTCCGGCGTGCCTGTCTGGAACGGCCTGACCACCGAGTGGCATCCCACCCAGATGCTCGCCGATATCCTGACCGTCCAGGAGAACTTCAACTACGACATCAAGGGCAAGACCCTCGTCTTCATGGGCGACTGCAAGAACAACGTCGCTCGCTCCCTCATGGTCGTCTGCTCCAAGCTCGGTATGAACTTCGTGGCCTGCGGCCCCGAGGAGTGCATGCCCGCCGACGACGTCATCGAGGCCTGCAAGCCCATCGCCGAGGCTAACGGCTGCACCATCAAGCTGACCACTGACGTCAAGGACGGCGTCACCGGTGCCGACGTTATCTACACCGATGTGTGGGTCTCCATGGGCGAGCCCGACGAGGTCTGGGCCGAGCGCATCGCTCAGCTCACCCCGTATCGCGTTACCTCCGAGGTCATGGCTATGGCCAACCCGGGCGCCATCTTCCTGCACTGCCTGCCCAGCTTCCATGACACCAACACCACGATTGGCGCCGAGAAGTGTGAGCAGTTCGGCATCACCGAGCAGGAGGTCACCGACGAGGTCTTCGAGAGCCCCGCTTCCAAGGTCTTCGACGAGGCCGAGAACCGCATGCACACCATCAAGGCTGTCATGTACGCCACGCTCAAGTAAGAGCATCTAGCATCTCGCTCGGGGTGTATTGCTGCACACCCCGAGCGGCTTTGTCTGGTAAATATCTCGCGTCGGGCGGTGGGCACGGCACGGAAGATCCGCTTCGCGCGAGAAAGTTAAATGATTTATGAAGGGGGGATGAGAACCATGACTGAGACCGC
>USKV01000154.1 GCA_900555355.1 uncultured Collinsella sp. | reverse complement strand
CGCTGGTGTTTCCTTCCCATCCCGTTGCGTGGTCGATGCGGCTGAGCGTGAGGGAAAATCCGAAGTTTTTGCCCAGTCCTGTGACGGCACACTTCATGGTCGTCGGGAAGGGACGGTTGTTGAGCGTTGTGAAGTCGGCATACTTCCATTCCAGTTTGCCGTTGCGCGTTGTGTTTTTGTTTTGCGCCGTCATGCCGTCAATAACGGCCTGCTCCGTCAGCGTGGAGAACACGTATTTCAGTTGCGGCGTGTTGTTGAGAGAGAGCAACGTGTGGCTGCCAGATGATGCCAGTTGGAAATCGCTGCCGGTTCCAACGCTCTCATGTCCTGGGCGGAAGAGTTCGCCCCAGAAGAGCGCCTGCAAAGCGTTGAAATCCAAGCCCGCCTGCTGAAGGAACTTCATGTCGGAATATTTGGCGCGGACATAGCGTTTGTTGTAGCGGTCGATGAGCAGCACGTCATTGGGCGAAAACTCCATGCGGGCCACTTCAAAGCCTAAGAAAGTGAGCGAGAGCTGCACCACGTCGTCGCGCTTCATGCGGCCGTGCGGGTCATAGATGCCCACGCGCTTAAAGCCTGCGGTGCCAGAGCTCTTTAGGCCAAACACGGCGTCCTCAAACACCCACGCACGCTCAAACTTGTGCCCATGGCGCTCCTCCAGACGGCGCAGCGCTAGCTTGTATACGTCAGGGAACTGTTTGGAGCGTCCTGCCTCACCTGTTGTGGTAACAAACTCCATGTAAGCGTCGAGCCCGGCTCCCGCAAGCGCAGACTTAACCAGCTCGGCCGGCGTGGACGTGGCAACGCACATGGCAATGCCTGCCGCCTTCGCCTGCTTCAAAAATGCTAGGAGACCCTCGCGTGGCGGCACCTTGGAGTACCCATCAATCAGAATATTGCTCAGTTCGCGATACAGTTCCTTGCCATTCGCGCCAATGCTCCACGTGTCGTGGTAAGCCTGGCACTCGTCCTCGAGCGACAAATGCTCAAACTGGGCAAAATCGTCGACCGTCACGTCGACACCGTGACGGCGCAATAACTCGGGCTGGGCATAAGCCCAGACGGGGGTGCTATTAACCAGCGTGCCGTCGCAATCGAAAATAAAAGCAACCTTGGGAGCGGCGGTATGGGACATAAACGAACCTTTCGATGTCAAAGGGTAAACATCCTGCTAAAAACGTTTTACCAAACGTCAGGCAAACAATTTTAAAACCCAAATTGGTAAAACTGTCAAGAGTTTTACCACGTCAAATCTGCCAGTGGTATAAACATGGCGCTTACCGATTAAACGCGCCCGCAAATCCACTTTCGTCCATAAAACTAACGCACAGGTGTTATCGTAGTTTCTGCCGAAAGTTCCACCGAGCACGCGAGGTGGAACGAATCACTGAAACTTCGCCGTCCCTTCGATTCGTGCAGCCTTGGACCTTTCGCATCTAGTCACCAAGGCAACACGCTGCCGCGTCATGATGGGATCAAACGTGAGCGATACAAAGCTAAAGCCAACGGCTAAAAAGCCCGCAACCCGCAAACCGGCTCCGCACGCACCGGAGCTCACCAAGGACGATGTCTACCTGTTTGGCATTGGAATGTGGGAACGCAGCTGGGAAAAGATGGGCGCGCATCCCGACACGCAGCAGCGCACGCGCGGCTGGCGCTTTTGCGTTTGGGCGCCCGATGTAAAAAGCGTCCATGTCATTGGCGAATTTAACGACTGGGATGAGGAAGCCAACCCGCTGGTGCCCGTGCATACGAGCGCTATTTGGGAAGGCTTTATTCCTGGCGCCGAGCAGGGCCAGCTCTATAAATATCTCATCGAGACCAACGAGGGCGAGAAGCTCTACAAGGCCGATCCGTATGCCTTTAAGGCCGAGTGCCCTCCGGGTACCGCGAGCGTGCTGTGGACCCTCGATGGCTACCAGTGGAACGACGCCGCATGGCTCAAGCGCCGCGCCAGCCACAACCATATGACGCAGCCCCTTAACATCTACGAGGTGCATATTGGCTCGTGGAAGCGCCACGGCGACGCGCCGCAGGGCGAGCCCGACGAGTACGGCAACTACCCCGGCCCCATGGATCCCTTCCCCGCCCAGCGCGGCGAGTTCTACACCTACGACGACCTGTCGGCGGAGCTCGTGGACTACGTGCGCGACATGGGCTACACACATATCGAGGTCATGCCGCTTATGGAGCATCCCTTCGACGGCTCCTGGGGTTACCAGACGACCGGCTACTATGCCGCTACGTCGCGCTACGGCAACCCGCAGCAGCTCATGCACTTTATCGATGCGTGCCACGAGGCTGGCATCGGCGTGATCATGGACTGGGTGCCCGGCGGTTTTTGCGCCGACTCCCACGGTCTTGCCACCTTTAACGGCCATATGCTGTTTGAACACGAGATTCACCCCAACTGGGGCACGCACAAGTTCGACTTCGCCCGCGGCGAGGTCCGCTCCTTCCTGGTCTCCAACGTGCTGTATTGGATCGAGAACTTCCACGTTGACGGCATTCGCATGGACGGCGTGTCCAGTATGCTGTATCTGAACTTTGGCGTTGACGATCCGGGCCAAAAGAAGTTCAACAAGTACGGAACCGAGGAGGACCTGGACGCCAGCGCGTTTATCCGTCAGGTCAACTGCGCCGTGGAGGCCCACTTCCCTGACGTGATGATGATGGCCGAGGAGTCCACCGCGTGGCCGCTCGTGACCTATCCGCCGCAGGACGGCGGCCTGGGCTTCCACTACAAGTGGGACATGGGCTGGATGAACGACACCCTGCACTACATGCAGACCGATTTTCCGTGGCGCCCCGGCAACCACGGCCTGCTCACGTTCTCCATCATGTACGCCTTTACCGAGAACTTTATCTGTCCGCTGAGCCACGACGAGGTCGTGCACGGCAAGTGCTCGCTGATCGGCCGCATGCCGGGCGACTGGTGGCGCCAGTTTGCCGGCCTGCGCACGCTCGCCTTCTACCAGATGACGCATCCTGGTGCCAAGCTCAACTTTATGGGCAACGAGATCGGCCAGTTTATTGAGTGGCGCTACTACGAGTCCATCCAGTGGTTCCTGACCGAGGAGTATGAGACTCACAAGCATCATCAGGCGTTTATCAAGGCGCTCAACCACCTGTACACCGCCGAGCCCGCCCTGTACGAGCGCGGCTACACTGACGACGGCTTTACCTGGATCGACGCGGACAACTCCAAGCAATCCATCGTGAGTTTTGTGCGTCAGGGCGAGGACGTCGATGACGACCTGGTGATCCTGATCAACTTTGATCCGGCGAGCTATGAGAGCTTCCGTGTGGGAGTGCCGCGCGAGGGCGACTGGGAGGTCATCTTTGACTCCGACCGTCCCGAGTTTGGCGGCAGCGGCTATGCCGGTGAGGAGCCCTACACCTGTTCGAGCGAACCCTATCCCTGGAACGGGCAGATGGACTCCATTGAGATTAAGGTGCCCGGACTGGCTGGCGTGGTGCTTAAGCGCCGCGGTCCCAGCAGCTACAAGCCGCCGGTGGTTGAGGCTCCCAAGGCTGCGCCCAAGAAGCGCACGTCCTCGGTGAAGCCCAAGACCGCAGCTGCTAAGAAGGCTCCGGCTAAGGCGAAGGCTGCCAAGCCCGTTGTCAAGGCTTCTGCCAAGTCCACCACGGCCAAAAAGGCAGCCACCAAAAAGGCTGCTCCCAAGGCCAAGACAACTTCCGTTAAGTCATCTGCCAAGGATGCGTAACAAAGCCGTTACAGCTGTAATTACCCGCCCCGTGGGGGCGTAGGATACATGTCATAACCGTTCCGGGAGAAACATCCCCGGGGGAAAGGAACGTATGAATAAGATCTTCGACAACAAGCAGGAGTTTACCGAGCTCTATCGCGATGCCGTCATGAGCATCAGCGGCAAGAGTGTCGAGGCCGCCAGCGACCTCGACCGCTTTAATGCCCTGGCAAAACTCGTGGCCGAGAAGGCCCGCACCGTTGCCACCAAGAGCGACGCCCGCGCCACCGCCGAGGGCAAGAAGCGCGTGTACTACTTCTCGATCGAGTTTTTGATCGGCCGCCTGCTCGACAACTACCTGCTCAACTTTGGCGTGCGCGACATGGTCGCCGAGGCGCTCGACGACATGGGCTTTGACCTGTCCGTCATCGAGAACCAGGAGCCCGATCCGGCGCTGGGCAACGGTGGCCTGGGCCGTCTGGCCGCATGCTTCCTGGATTCCATGGCAGCCGAGGGCATTGCCGGCTACGGCAACGGCATGCGCTACCGCTACGGCCTGTTTAAGCAGGAGATCGTCAATGGCAGCCAGGTCGAGGCTACCGACGAGTGGCTCACCCACGGCTATCCCTGGGAGGTCCGCCGTCAGGACAAGGCCGTGACCATTAAGTTTGGTGGCCACGTCGAGGGCTTTGAGGAGAACGGCCGCACGTTCT
>USKV01000153.1 GCA_900555355.1 uncultured Collinsella sp. | reverse complement strand
GTTTGGTAAAACGCCGTAACTCTTAAGGCCGCTGGCCCATGCCGCCCTCGAGGGTGACGGTCTCGCCGTTCATGTACTTAAAGTCGGGACCGCAGAGCTGAACGACAACGCGGCCGATTTCCTTCTCGACGTCGCCGTAGTGACCCGCCGGCGGCATGTGGACGTTGGCCTTAAACGCCTCGGGATAGGCATCCTGGAAGTTCTCGAGCGCAGCAGTCCAGGCAAGCGGGCACACAATGTTGACGTTGATGCCGTCCTTGCCCCACTCGTTGGCGGCGACGCGGGTCAGACCGCGGATGCCCTCCTTGGCGGCAGCATAGCTGCACTGGCCATAGTTGCCAAACAGGCCGGCGCCCGAGGCAAAGTTGACCACGGAGCCCTTGGTCTCCTTCAGGTGCGGATAGGCCTTCTGCATGTACAGATAGGTAGCATACAGACCGGAGTAAATGGCCAGGTTAAACTGGTCCATGGTGTGATCGGCGATGGTCACGCCCGAGGCGCTGGCCTGAGCGTTGTTGACGACGGCGTCGATGCGACCGAACTCCTCAATCGCCTTGTCGATAACGTTCTGCACGACGGCTTCGTTGTCCTGACCAGCCGAGACATCGGCCTGAACAGGCAGAACCTTGACGCCGTACTCGGCCTCAAGAGACTCTTTGGCAGCCTCGAGCTTGGCGACGTTGCGGCCGGTGATGACGAGGTTCGCGCCCTCCTTGGCAAATGCGATATCGATGCCGTAGCCGATGGAGCCAGCAGAGCCGTCCTTAAGCGTGGCCTTGCCGCCGCCGGTGACGATCACGGTCTTACCAGTGAAAAGTCCCATACGAAGTCCTTTCAAAATCGCGACGGGCACGCCCGCCGACTGCGCGCATCCAAAATAAACGCGCCAAAAGCTGAGATGCAACTTTAGCTTCTTCAAGTTAAAAGAAAAGGCCTCGATAGGCGAACGGCATAACGTTTTTCGGCGAAGGGATTGTCAAGTACAAACTGGATAAAACGGCCGAGTTATCGTTATCAGATCGAGCCATCGAACACGTTTTGAAACTTTGCTGCGGCGCGCGGGATGTCGGCGCGAGACTTTATCATAGGGTGACAAACAACGATGAGGAGCACATGCCTATGACAGACGAGCTGGACCCCCAGACTCAACAGCATATTGATGATTCCGCAGACGTCATCGCAGATACTGACGTTGTAACCTGCGATGGTATCGACATCGACGACCCCATCTTGGACGAAAGCGCTACGGCGGAAACCCCTGCCGCAGAAAACGCCGATGAGCAAAACGACGATGCGCCCGCTCAGGACGACGCCCCTGTACAGGACGACGTCCCGCAAGCAGCGGGCCCCATCGAGGTCTCTTCGGAAGAAGAGCTCGACGCCGTCATGGACTCCATGATGGATGCCGTCAAAGCGATGAAAGACGCCGTGGCCGACGCTGACGTTGACGCCGAGGAAGAGGAGGCTGCCGAGGCGGCCTCGACCTTTGTACCCGGCGAGACTCCGGTTGCCGACCAGGGCAGCACCATGCCCTCGTTTCTGCAGCTCGAGCACCCCACGATTGGCGCCGATGCGGTCGACCCGCACGCAGCAGGCTTTTCTGTGGTCGAGGGCGGCACCGGCAACATCTCCGTGCCGCAGGCTGCCGATGCGGATGCTGCTGACACCGCTCGCCCGACCGCCTCGCACTCCCCTGCCGCGAACCGCGATCTGGGGACCGCTGTCTCGAACACCGCGAACGCCGTGGGCACCTTTATTGCCCAGGGCGCCTCGGCCATGCGCGAGATGAACGCCGCGAAAAAGGCACTTGCCGATGCCCGCGCCCACCTGGCCGAACTTGAGCAGCGCATTGCCGATCAGGCCGAGGGACTCGAGACGCGCCAGGATATCGCAGGCCGCTACGACCAGATCGTCGCCGACCAGCGCCAGGCGATTGCCACGGCCCAAAAGACTGCAGCGGCCGCCGAGATTGACCGTGATGCCCACGCCGCCAAAGCGACAGAGCTCAAGGGTCAGTTCGAACAAATGAAGACAGAGGATGACGCGACTGAGCTCCGCCTGAAGGCCGCGCTCGACGCCGTGGAGGCCCGCGAGGCGAGCTCTCGCGAGACCGGCAACCGCCTCGTTCGACGTCTTGAGGATTCCAAGCGCATCCGCGACAAGGTGAAGGCCGAGCGAGACGCCGGCATTGCCGCCGCACAACAAACCGTCGACGCCACGCGCGCCCAGCTCGAGACGCTGCGTCATGAGTATGCCGAGCTGCAACGCAATCCCTCGGCAAATCCCGCCAACTATACGGTGCGCACCAGCGAGCTCTCGATGCAGATCTCCGACACGGCAGATGCCCTGCGTAAAGCCGAAGAAGATGTCCCGCGCATCACCGCCGACCTTGAGCACTCGCTTGCCGCAGCCGAGCAGGCCGTCGAGCAGGCTCAAGCCCCCATTGCCGAAGCCAAACGCGCGCACCAAGCCGTGACGACTGAGGCTGATGCCGCGCGCGACGAGCTGCAGACGGCGAAGACTGCCGCCGCGACGCGCCAGCGCGAACTGCGCGAGAAGATCGCTGCCGAGGACAAGGCACGCCGCGACCAAGAGCAGAGCATCGCCAACGCCCAAGCAGATGCCGCGCATGCGCAGTCGATTATCGAACATGCGACCGAGGTACACGACCACCCAGAGATCACTGAGTCGCTTGCAGAGTCCTTGGCCCGAGACAAAGCCGAACACGCCGAGACCGAGCGAGAAGTCGCCCGGCTCGAGGCCACCGAGGACGCGGTGCGCGAGCGTACCCGCGACTCACGCATCAAATTCACCGGCGCCATCGTCTGCATCATCGCCGCAATCCTGGTGATCATCCTAGTCTGGCTGTTCGCAAGCAAGTAAACCGGCTGCCAAAAAAACGCTCAACGCAGTTGCGGTGAGATAGTTCCTGTTTAGCCCTCAAAAAGCCAATTCAAGAACTATCTCACCGCAACTTATTTAGATCGGCGCAAGGACTGTCCCCAAGTGCCGGCACAAAAGGAACGTCCCCAGGTGCCAACAACGGCGACGCCGATGTTTTGGCGAAGTCAGACACTATGACCCAATCCAGGGGCACGGAAACGACAGGAGCCCCCGCTCGTGACCGCGGGTCGGGGCTGCGACAATGTTGTTGAAGTGCCAGAGGCGCAGCCGCGCCGCAACGAGGTTGGGAGGCTCCCGTGCCTAGATATTCTACCGCCTTCGGAATGGACGTACACCTCAGGTCCACCACCGTCTGCGCGCTCGACGCGGAGACGGGCGAGGCCGTGACGAGGAGGTTCCGCGGCAACCCCTGGGGCGAGGTCGCGGAGTGGATGTCGGGCTTCCCCGGCCCGTCGCTCGCCGCCTACGAGAGCGGCTACCTCGGCTTCGCCCCGCAGAGGGAGCTCTCCGGGCTCGGCGTCGACTGCGTCGTCGCGGCCGTCTCCAAGGTCCCGAGGTCGGCGGCAGACCTCTCGTCCAAGAACGACCGCAACGACGCGGCCAGGATGGCCAAGGCGATACTGTCGCACGATATCTCCCCGGTATGGGTGCCGTCCCCCGAGATCGAGGGGCTCAGGGACCTCGCCGGGGCCCACGACGCGGCGACCGCGAGGCTCGCGGCGGCGAAGCAGCGGCTCCTGGCGTTCCTGGCCCGCCGTGGCTACGCCTACGGCGGCACGACGCCGGCCGGAAACCCCCGGAGGTACTGGACGTACGACTTCCTCAGGTGGCTCGACAAGGTCCGGCCCGCCGACGACGGCGGCATCCGGGCGCTTGCGGCGCTGAGGAGCGAGGTCGAGGCGGCCGCCGAGACGCGCGACGACCTCCTCGCCGAGTACAGGGCCGCCGTCGCGGCGGAGGTCGAGGCGCTCCAGTCGATCAAGGGGTGCGGGTTCGCGCTCGCCGCCGCCTTCGCGTCCGAGGTCGGCGACTTCTCGAGGTTCCGCTCCGGCAGGCAGGTGACGTCCTACTTCGGCCTCGCCCCGAAGCAGAGGTCGAGCGCGGACTCCGTGCGCCTCGGCGGGATCAGCGGGACCGGCAACGCCCTCGTCAGGAGGCTGGCGGTCGAGGGGTCCTGGAGCTACGTCCAGGCGAGCCACCAACCGAAGCTGATGCCCAAGGGCAGCGGCGTCCCGCTCGAGGTGAGGATGCACGGGAGGAAGGGTTCCGAGCGCCTGCTCCGGCGCCGCGAGGAGATGCTCGCCAGGGGCATGCCCCAGGCGAAGGCGAACGCCGCCACCGCCGCCGAGCTCGTGAGGTGGCTGTGGGCCCTCGGCGCGATGTGCCGGGAGGCAACCGAATAGACATAGCCCCCGTCCCGGCGAGCCGGGCAGCCTTCGGGGATACCCCCGCTTTCGCTGGGCGCGCGGCAGCGGCCGCATGCGCGTAGTCAGACTTGGGGAGCCCCGCCGACCGATTGCAAGCGGTCTGAACTGCC
>USKV01000152.1 GCA_900555355.1 uncultured Collinsella sp. | reverse complement strand
TCGTCTTGGCCATGCTCGTCGGCTATGCGATTAACGTGATCCACCGCCGGAAGAAGTAATTCCACATTGGCATGATATTCATCCAATTATCGTCTCCCCCGTTGTTTATGCATTTGCCAGACAGCGGGGGATTTTTCTTTGTGCCCCGTGCAAGGCGCTTTATTCAGATACAGTAATTGCAGGGCGTCTTTATTTAACTAAAGCTAGATAATGAGTATTCTTGTCCGCTCATCGCATATTTTAGGACGCTCATCGAGTACTTCATCGAATTAGATGAATACTCTTTAGACTTCCTATAGGCTAATAGATGTATTTATTAGCTGAAATCCTGCACGGTTCCGCAGGGTTTCAACGGTTGGGAGGGATTATGAGGTTTACTCATCCTGTCAACACGCTCAAAAAGCTCGGCTGCGGCCTTGCGTTTGGAGCAGCGGCCATCATGGCCATGCCGACTTCGGCACTCGCCTGCACCCAGATCTACATGGGCAGCAAGCTTACGGCAGACGGCAACACATACTACGGCCGTTCCGAGGACTTCGGTCCGCGCTATGTCAAGCATTTTGGCATTGAGCCCGCACACAAGGACGGCAACAAGTACACCTCGGTCGAGTCCGGTTTTGAGTACAAGTCCAAGGGCGCAACCTACCGCTACACCTTCGTTCGCGACAACCCCTCGCAGTGGGAAGATCGCTACGACGCATATTCCGAGGCCGGCATCAACGAGAAGGGCGTCTCCTGCTCTGCCACGTTGAGCACCTCCTATAACGAGAAGGCCGAAGAGGCCGACCCCATCACCGAGGAGACCGGCATTGGCGAATACAGCTATGCCAGCGTCATCCTGGGCGAGAGCGCCACGGCCCGCGAGGGCGTCGAGCTCCTCGGCAGCCTGATCGACGAGCAGGGCGTCTGCTCCAACGATCAGATCATCATCGCCGACAGCACCGAGACCTGGTTGTTCGCCGCGCTTTCCGGCCATCAGTGGATTGCTATGAAGCTCACCGATGACATCGCCTCGCTCAACCCCAACATCGGCAACCTCACCTATAACGTCGACCTCGATGACACCGAGAACTGTCTCCATTCCGAGGGCATCGAGTCCATGCCCAAGGAGAAGGGCTTTGCCGAGTACACCGACGGCAAGTTCGACGTCGCCAAGACCTACGGCGAGAAGATCGACGAGGCCGGTATGCACCAGTGGTCGCGCTATATCCAGGGTCGCGATTACTTCATGGCCCCGCTGGCTGAAGGCACTGACTACGAGATCGTCAAGGACGAGCGTGAAGACGCTCGCGCCACGACCGGCGCCCTGGTCCACGAGATGCAGCCGCTGTTCTTCCAGCCCGGCAAGTCTGACTGGAACACCTTTGAGATGATCCGTTCCTTCGCCGCTCGCGGCGAGAATGTCGCCGGCCTCAATGCCAACACCGACGGTGCCTATGCCATCGGCTCCAACCGCAACACCGAGATCCACACCTTCCAGATTCGTCACGGCATGGATCCCGAGATCGCGACCATCCAGTGGGAGATGCTCTCCAACGCTGAGTTCTCCGTCGCCATCCCCCTCTACTCCGCACTGCTCACCGAGGTCAGCCCCTACTTTAGCGATCAGGATGTCTCCTTCGATCACTGCGAAGAGGAAGACGTCGTGAACAACGAGGAGCCCAAGAACTCCATCAACTACGTCCTCATGGACATCAACACGCTCGCCTATGAGAACCGCGACCACTGCGCCACCGGCGTCCGCGCCTATCTCGACGCCCTGCAGAAGGAACTCATCGAGCAGAACCTGACCGTCGACGAGGCCATGCAGGCCGCCGAGGACACCGAGGCGCGCACCGCCCTGGCCAACAAGGCCGGCAAGGCTGCCACCAAGAACACCTACCTCAAGTGCAAGGCCATGCTCGAGGAGATGCGTGACTACCTCAAGGAGGGCGACTTCTCCGAGGAGTTCGTCCCGAGTGACTACGATGTTGACAACAACTGTCTGGTCGAGTCCATCACCTACGCCGACGAGGCCCTTTCCGATGAGGACGTGGCCGAGCCCGAGGCCGAAGAGGAAGAGGTCACCGAGGAGAAGCCCGAGGGCAACAACATGGCCGCCATGGCCGTTGGCGCCGTCGTCATCATCGGTGTCTGCGCCTACGTGATCTATCGTCGCAAGAAGGCCTAAGGCCCTCATGTCCTAGCTGAGCGGGCAAGGCAGCGATGGCAGCCTCGCCCGCTCAGCCCGCTCTTTTGACCGGCGGGAAACCCGCCTGAAATCTTTTCAAAAAAGATTTCACCGCACACACTTCGCTGTGCTATAGTGCAGCGCAACAGCAACTAGGTGCGACCGCGCCATGGCATCACGAAAGGAGCCACCGACATGAAGAACACGATGAAGTCTCTTAACAACTGGTGGTGGCGTGATGCGAATACGATCGGTCGACAGTGAGTCCCTCACGCCTGTTTTTGCGCTCTAGGTGATTGGAAGGCCTCCGGTTTCGACCGGGGGCCTTTTTCTATCTCGAGCCCGATCGCATTCGCATCACGCGCCTCCGCTTTTCTCTTGCACTCCCCTTCCGAAAGGATTTTCACCATGTCTCAGAACACCGCCGCCACCCAGCCCCGCACCGTCCAGACCGCCGACCGCGGCAAACTCGATGTCCGCGCCCTCGTCCTGCTTGCCATCCTGCTCGCCGCCGGCTTCATCCTCAACTTCACCGTCGGCAAGGCCATCTCCGGCATCTCGGGCGGCATGATCAGCCCCGAGTTCATCATCTCGGCCTTCTGCCTCACCATCCTGGTCGTTCGCCCCAACATCGGCCAGGCGCTCGTCATTGGCCTTATCTCGGCTGCCGTGATCCAGATCACCACCACTTCGCCGTTCGTCGATTTTGCCGCCGAGGGCATCGCCGCCATGCTCATGGCCGGCATCGTCAACGCCGCCGGCAAGAACGGTCAAGTCAAGCCCGCCATCGCCATTGTCGCAACCTTCCTGACCACCTTTGTCTCCGGCGTCATCTTCATGGTCATCAAGATGGCCATGCTCGGCGTGGTGAGCGAGCTCGCCGCTGCCATGCTGCCCGTCGTCGCCATGACCGCCGTCTTTAACGCCATTCTGGTCGGCGCCCTCTACTTGCCCATCCAGAAGGCCCTGAAGCTCAACTAACCCGTTCGACTTTACGAGCCACCCCATCTTGGCGTTCATTCGTCGCTCGCGTACCCAAGTACGCTTCGCTCCTCTTTCGCGCCAACCTGGGGTCCCTCGTAAAGCCGTCTCCGTGCTTCACCACCAAAGACTGTCCCAAACGACTAGCTTTTGGGGACGTTCTTAAACGACTGGTCATTAAAGAACGTCCCCAATGACTATGAAAGGTATCCATGGAAACGATCATCAACGTCGACGATGTCTCGTTCTCCTATGGCACGCAGACCGAGCAGGCGCTCAGCCACATCTCGCTCAGCGTGAACAAGGGAGATTTCATCGGCATCATCGGGCCCTCGGGCGCCGGCAAGTCCACGCTTGCCGCCTGCCTGTCGGGTGCCGTGCCCCACCACTACACCGGCGCGTTCTTTGGGTCCGTCATGGTTGACGGCCATGACACCTGCGAAGCCTCGCTCACCGACGTGTCACAGATCGTCGGCAGCGTGCTGCAGGATATCGACACGCAGATGGTCGCCTCGGTCGTCGAGGACGAGATGTTCTTTGGCCTCGAGAACTTTGGCGTTCCCCACGACCTGATCGAGCAGCGCGTGAGCGAAACGCTCGAGACCGTCGGCATCAGCGACCTGCGCGACCGCGAGATTGCCACACTTTCGGGCGGCCAAAAGCAAAAGGTTGCCATCGCCGCCATCCTCGCCATGCGTCCGCGCGTCTTGGTTCTCGACGAGCCCACCGCGGCACTCGACCCCGCCAGCTCCACATTGGTCTTCGAGACGCTGCGTGAGGCAAACCGCGTACTTGGAATCACCATCGTCGTCGTTGAGCAAAAGGTCGCTCTGCTCTCGGAGTACTGCAACCGCGTGCTCGTGCTCAACCATGGCGAAATTGCGCTGCATGGCGAGCCACACGAGGTCTTCGCGCATGCCGACGAGCTCCGTGCCATCGGCGTCGACTGCCCTCGCGTCACGCGTATCTTCAATAGCCTCGAGGCCGATGGCATGGTAAGCGGTACCCCCTGCTTGGATGTCGATGAGGCTGAGCGCCTGATTTCGGGCATCGTCGACCCCGCACACGCGGCCATCGAAGCCCAGGCGCCCACCGGTTCCCCGCATGCACCGTCGTTGCGTCCTCATGCCAAGGACGCCGAACCCGTACTCACCTTCGACCATGTTGAGTTTGCCTATCCCAATGGCGGCGCCGCCGTACACGACCTTAGCCTGACGCTCTATCCTGGCGAGCTCGTGGGCATCGTCGGCCAGAACGGTGCCGGCAAGACCACGCTCACTAAGCTGCTCACGGGCCTGCTTAAGCCCGCCTCGGGCAGCGTGCGC
>USKV01000151.1 GCA_900555355.1 uncultured Collinsella sp. | reverse complement strand
GCTCGGCGGGCTTTACTATGACATCGATCGATCTTTCGGAGGCAGTTGACAAGGCGGCGGCGCCGTTTGAGTCGGTGGCGGTTTCGCGCGGCAAGCGTCTGTCGACGTCGATCGCGAGTGGCGTGCGGGCCCATGCCGATGCCGCGGCAGTGGCGCAGGTTGTTGAGCTGCTGCTGGACAATGCCACACGCTACGCAAGCGAGGACAGCGTGATTGAGCTGAGCCTGCGTGCCGTTTCGCGCGGTCAGGGTAAAGGTGCCGCCGAGCTTGTCGTATCGAACGCCGTGGACGAGCTGCCCGAAGGCGACCTGGACCGATTGTTCGACCGCTTCTATCGTGCAGACGTATCGCGCAGCTCCAAGACGGGCGGCTCGGGCGTGGGCCTATCCGTTGTGCGTGCCATCGCCGAAGCCCATGGCGGCTCCGCTACCGTATTTGGCCACGATCGTCAGATCACCTTCACTGTCCGCCTCTAAAACCTACCAAAATAAACCTGTCCCTTTTTGGTAGGTGCGAAATGGGTAATACTAAGGAGTTATCCGACCAGATGGGAATTAATCGATGGCTTATATCGAATTCAAAGACGTCATCAAGGCGTACGGCGAGGGCGATGCCCGCATTCACGCGCTCGACGGCGCGAGCTTTACCGTTGAGCGCGGTGAGCTCGCCATTATCCTGGGCGCCTCGGGTGCCGGCAAGACCACGGCGCTCAACATCCTGGGCGGCATGGATACGGTAACCTCCGGTACCGTGACGGTGGACGGGCGCGACGTGAGCTCCGCCAACGAGGCGCAGCTCGTGGAATACCGCCGTGCCGACGTCGGCTTTGTCTTCCAGTTCTACAATCTGGTCCCCAACCTGACGGCGCTCGAAAATGTCGAGCTTGCGGCGCAGATTTGCCCCGATTCGCTCGATGCCGAACAGACGCTTCGCCAGGTTGGCCTGGGTGAGCGCCTTGCCAACTTTCCGGCGCAGCTTTCGGGCGGCGAGCAGCAGCGCGTGTCCATTGCACGCGCACTGGCCAAGAATCCCAAGCTGCTCCTGTGCGACGAGCCCACGGGCGCGCTCGACTACAAAACCGGTAAGCAGATTTTGCAGCTGTTGCAGGATACCTGCCGCAAGCAGGGCATTACGGTCATCATCATCACGCACAACTCCGCGCTCGCGCCCATGGCCGATCGTCTGATCCGCTTTAAGAGCGGCCGCGTGGAAAGCGAGACGGTCCAGCAAAATCCCGTGCCTATCGAGACGATCGAGTGGTAGCGCCCATGGACCAAGATCGCCAAAACAGCCAACGCCGCGACGCGCGGAACACGGGGCGCGAGCAGGATTTTACGACCTACCGCACTGCCCAAAGCTCAAACGATATGGTCCCGACGGTTTTTCGCCGTGGCATCTACCGCACAATCCGAGGCAGTCTTAAGCGCTTCTTGTCAATCGTGGTCATCACCGCGCTTGGCGTGAGTGTGATGTGCGGCCTTAAGGCGGGCTGCGAGGATCTGCGCGATTCGGTTGACGCCTACTTTGACCAGCAGAGTGTCTATGACATTAATGTGCAGTCGACCTATGGCCTTACACGCGACGATCTTGCGGCCATTCAAGAGGTCGACGGCGTCGAGACGGCCGAGGGCATCTACACCGAGACCGCCTACACCGCCGTGGGCACAACGCGCGAGCGCGTGGTCGTGCAGAGCCTTTCCAAGGAGAATATCGATCAGCCGGTGCTGGTGAGCGGCGACTTGCCCGAGAGTGCCGGTGAGGTTGCGGTGACATCGAAGTTCCTGAAGGCTTCGGGCAAAAAGCTCGGCGATACCGTGAGCTTTGCCGCCAATGACGCGAGCTCGTCGAACCAAAGCGCCAAGGACCAGTTTGCCGCGGGCGATTACACCATTACGGCCGAGGTCCTCGATCCCACCGATGTGAGCTCCGACTCGACCGTCAACGACTTTCGCGCTGCTTCGGCTGCGGACTATAAGTTCTATGTGAGCGAGGATGCCGCGACATCTTCCTCCTACTCCGCCGTCCACGTGATTGTTGAGGGAGCCAAGAGCCTCAACTCCTATTCCGATGCCTACACGACAAAGATCAACGAGGTCAAGAGTAATATCGAGGAGATCCGCGATGAGCGCGAGAAGGCGCGTGTTCAGGAACTGACGGTCGACACGCCGGCAAGCTTGGATGCGGCTGAGCGCCAGACGAATATGCTCTTTGGGATAGAGCAGGACAACATCAATCGCATGGCCGAGGGCAGCGAGGAGCGCGTTCAGGCACAGGCCGATTTGAACCAGCGCCGCGCAGCCGCCGACCAGCAATTTGCCGATGCCCGTACCGAGCTTTCCGATCTGGGCGAATGCACTTGGTACATCCAGGACCGCGATAGCATCACAAGCTACTCGAGCGTGGAGAGCGACAGCTCTTCGATTGAAGCCATCGCCACGGTTTTCCCATTCATCTTCTTTGTCGTCGCCGTGCTCATTAGCCTTACCACCGCCACGCGCATGGTCGAGGAGGAGCGCACGCTCATTGGTCTGTACAAGGCGCTCGGCTATTCACGCGGGCGTATCCTGTCCAAATACGTGAACTATTCACTGTGGGCTTGTCTGATCGGCGGCGTGCTTGGCAACATTGTCGGATTTGTGGGCCTACCACTGTTCCTGTTCACGGTGTTCGACGACATGTACTCACTGCCCCAGATGCTGCTTTCGTACGACATCGTGTCCTCAATCGTCTCGGTGGCGCTGTTTGCCGTGGGCGTGGTGGGCGCCACGATTATCGCCTGCCGCCACGAGATGGCCGAGACCCCAGCCTCGCTCATGCGTCCCAAGGCCCCGCGTGCCGGCTCGCGCATTTTGCTTGAGCGCATCGGCTTTATCTGGCACCGTATGGGCTTTTTGAACAAGGTGGCGGCGCGTAACCTGTTCCGCTACAAAAAGCGTGCCTTTATGACCATCTTCGGTATCGCCGGCTGCACGGCGCTCGTGATCTGCGCTCTGGGCATCCGCGATACGTCGATAGCGCTTTCGCCCAAACAGTACGGGCATATCACGCGCTACGACTTGCTGGCGGTCGCCAATCCCGACGACTTTACGCAGACGTGCGCGGCGCTCGACGAGCGAAGCGCGGTCAAGGATTCCGGTGTGACCGTGACTTCGACGCTGCCGATTACGACCGATAACGTCACCTTTACATTTGGCGGCAAAAGCGAGACAGTGCTGTTAATCGTGGTGCCCGATGACCGCGTGAACGATCTGGACGACTACGTGCGCCTTGAGGACGAGTCCAAAGAGCTGCTGTCTTTGCGTGACGGAGATGTGTATCTGAGCAAGAGTTCACAGCTGGCTCTGGGGATTCAGCCGGGTGATACGGCGCACGTCCAGGATTCGTCGCTCAATGCTGCCAAGGTCAAAGTCAGCGACATTTCGCTCAACTATCTTGGCAACACACTCTATATGACGCAGGGCACCTATGAGCGCGCGTTCGGTCGAAGCGCGCGCCTTAACGGTGTCCTTGCGTTGCTGAGGGGCTCGTCGGCCGACCAGATTGCGTTTAGCAAGAAGATTAAGAGTGACGGCTGGCTTACGATTTCGAGTACGGCCGAGCATCAGGCGAACGCTGATGCGAACTTTACGATTATCAATTCGGTCGTGGCGCTCGTGACCTTTATGGCGGCGTGCCTGTCGTTTGTGGTTGTGTTTACACTGTCCAACACGAATATCTCCGAGCGCGAGCGCGAGCTGGCGACCATTAAGGTGCTGGGCTTCCGCCGTGGCGAGGTACACCACTACGTCAACAAGGAGACGTTAATCCTCACGGCAATTGGCGCCGCGCTGGGCGTGCCGCTGGGTAGCCTGCTGGCCGAGAGCTTTACGTACATTCTGCAGATGCCGTCGCTCTACTTTGACGTTGAGGTCCAGCCGCTGAGTTATGTGCTCGCCGTAGTGCTTTCCTTTGTCTTTACGTTTATCGTCAACCTCACTACCAATCGCACCCTCAATAGGATCGACATGGTCGGCGCCCTCAAGAGCGCCGAGTAACCTGTCCTGGGATTCAAGTTCTAGCGAGCTGCCGACGCGCCCACAGCAGTATTTTTGCATAAACTGCCCCGCCAAATGCATACTTAGACGGGGCGGTTGCTTTTTGCCCGCGGGTACCCCAGGGGGCGGCGTGCAAATTCCGGAGTATTCAGCATCCCGGAGCCCGCGTGTGCGGGAGCGGGCGCACAAAACAGCGCTTAAAGTCCTGATTCTGAGCCCCCAACGCCTCAAGAGCCGCTCGTTTTTTACAGGATGCGGCCCATGGCGCCTGCCTTTCGCCCAAAATCCAGTATGCAGGCACCCTCGGCTGCTGAATACTCCCAAAAATGCACGCCGCATCCTACCCCAGGCACCCGTAGCAAGAAGACGAATAGCCTCGGCCTCCCTAGTTACCGCAGGAGGCCCCAGGGCTTACCTCCCAGATCTTTCCGCAGGACGGAAGG
>USKV01000150.1 GCA_900555355.1 uncultured Collinsella sp. | reverse complement strand
TTCAGGCGCTCGATGGCCGGACCGGAGAAGATACCGTGGGTGGCGCAGACGTAGATGTCGCCAGCGCCCATAGCCTTGAGCTCCTTGACGTTGGCGCACAGGGTACCAGCGGTGTCGATCATGTCGTCGTTGATGATGCAGGTCTTGCCCTTGATGTCACCGATGATGCCCATGACCTCGGCGGCGTTGTGGCGCGGACGGCCCTTGTGGGCGATGGCCAGGTCGCAGCCGAGCATGTCGGACAGCTTCTTGGCGGCCTTGGCGCGACCCACGTCGGGGGAGACGACAACCAGGTTGTCGGTGTCGAAGTGCATGTCGTTGTAGTACTGGCCAAACAGCGGCAGTGCGGACAGGTGGTTAACCGGGATATCAAAGAAGCCCTGGATCTGGCCCTGGTGCAGGTCGAGGGTGATGATGCGATTGACGCCGGCGCGCTCGAGCAGGTTGGCGACGAGGCGGGCGGTGATGGGCTCGCGCGGGCCGGCCTTGCGGTCCTGGCGGGCATAGCCGTAGTGGGTGATAACGGCGGTGATGGAGCGGGCGGATGCGCGCTTGGCAGCGTCGGTGGCGATGAGCAGCTCCATGAGCATGTCGTTGACGTTGCCGCCGGCCACGGACTGAATCAGGAAGACGTCGGCGCCGCGGACGGTCTCGTCGTAGCGGGCGTAAATCTCACCGTTGGCGAACTGCTTTAGCGTAAGGCCCGAAAGCTCGACCCCAAGGTACTCAGCGATCTTCTGAGCGAGGGGACGGTTGGAGGAACCGGAATACACGCGGATGGACTTGCGCATATTCTCCGACTTCTCGGGATCATTAATCGGCATTACCCTTCTCCTTTATACATCGAATGCCATATAGATGCCTTGTTGCATTGTAACCGCGCGACGGGGTTTATCGAGTCTTGATAACGTCTTTACCGTCAACGGACACGAACCGACCACTCATCCGGTTGCGCAGGTCACGATAGAAAAAGGAGCCGCCCCCCATGGGAACAGCTCCTTTTGTGCTTGGTAAAACGTTATACCTCGTCGTTCTCGTGCAGACGGCGGCGATAATCGGCGGCCCAGCCCTCGATATTTACCTGACGGGCGCGGCCCAGACCGAGTGCGTCGGCCGGGACCGGCTCGGTGATGACGGAGCCGGCGGCCACGAGTGCACCGTCGCCAATCTGGGCGGGCGCGACCATCATGGTGTCGGAACCGATGAAGGCATCCTTGCCGATGACGGTCTTGTGCTTGTGAACGCCGTCGTAGTTGCAGGTGATGGAACCCGCGCCCACGTTGACGCCGGAGCCCATGGTGGTATCGCCGATGTAGGACAGGTGGGGCACCTTGGAGCCCTCGCCGATCGTGGACTTCTTGATCTCCACGTGCGTGCCGGCCTTGGAGCCGTCGAGCATGTGGGTGCCCGGGCGCAGGTAGGCGCGCGGGCCGCAGTCGACGCCGTTCTCGATGACGGCCTCGATGGCGATAGTCTCATCGATGACGCAGCCGCTGCCGACGGTGGTGTCGGTGAGGCGGCTGTTGGGGCCAAGCTGGCACTCCTCGCCCACGGTGACGTGGCCGATCAGGTGCGTCTGCGGCCACACGACGGTGTCACGGCCGATAACGGCGTCGGGGCCGATCCAGGCCTGCGTGGGATCGATGAACGTGACGCCCTCGGCCATCCAGTGCTCGTTGATGCGGTCGCGCGCGATGGCGGTGAGCTGTGCGAGCTGGATGCGGCTGTTGACGCCCAGGCCGTCGCGGTAGTCATCGCAGTGGAAGATGGAGACTGCCTGGCCGTGGCCTTTGAGGATCTCGAGCATGTCGGGCAGATAGTACTCGGACTGCGCGTTGTCGTTGCCGATCTCGTTAATGTGGGCGGCGAGCTGCGCGCCGTCGAAGGCGTAGCAGCCGGCGTTGCACTCCAGCAGCGTGGCGGCCTGCTCGGGCGTGCAGTCCTTCTGCTCGATGATGCGCTCGATCTGGCCGTCGGCGCCCAGCTTGATGCGGCCGTAGCCGAAGGGGTCGGGCGGGGTCATGGTCATGACGGTGCAGGCGAGCTCGCCGGTAGCGACGGTCTGTGCGAACTTGGCGACGGTGTCGGCGGTGATGAGCGGCAGGTCGCCGTTGAGCACGACGACGGGGCCTTGCGTGATGCCGCAGGCCTCGAGCGCGACCTTTACGGCGTGGCCGGTGCCCAGGCGCTCGGTCTGCTCGACGCACTTGACCTTGGTGGCGCTGTTGGCGTAGGCGCCATCGATGAGGGCGCGCATCTCATCGGCGTGGCTGCCGATGACGACCACGACGCGGCTGCAGCCGGCCTTGATGGTGGCGTCGACGATCCACTGGACCATGGGCTTGCCCAGGATCTTGTGCGAAACCTTGCAGTGGTTCGACTTCATGCGGGTGCCCTCGCCGGCGGCGAGGATAATTGCGGTTGCGTCCATGTGATCTCCTGTTACGTTATAGAGACGTGTGTTTGGAAACGATACACGGCGCAATATGATACCGCAGGCATATGATGAGCGCGTAGCGATTGGTTTGCGGCGGTTGAGGCTTGCGCCGCCGGCGTGGCGTTTGCGCTGCTTGCGTGCGGCGTTGGCGGTGCTGCGGAGCTGTCGTTTGAGCGAGGGGACGGGGGTGCCCGTGGACAACGTACAAGAGGAGTTTGGCGGCGAGCCCGTCGCGGCATTCTCGATATCGCATCCGGCTGTGCCGGCACTCTATATAGTGCTGACGCTGGGGCTCACCATGTTCTCGATGCAGCCGGTGCTGATCGCGCTGTCACTTGCGGGCGGGCTGGCGTATGGATTTGCGACGCGTGGGGCTGCCCGCACGCTGGGCGCACTCCGCTGGCAGTTGCCGGTGATTTTGATTATCGCGCTGGTCAATCCGCTGTTTAGCGCCTCGGGCTCGACGGAGCTGTTCCGTACTGGCATGCGCGCGGTGTATCTGGAAAGCATGGTATATGGCTTGTGCATGGGTGGGCTGTTTGTGGCGAGCGTGCTGTGGTTTGAGGCCGCGGCGTCGATGCTCGAATACGACAAGGTGCTCGCGCTGCTGGGTAATGCCGCACCGGTGATTGCGCTCATGATCTCGATGTGTATGCGGCTTATCCCGCAGTTTTTGCGCCGCGGTCGTACGGTGCTGGCGGTGCAGGATGCGATCGATGTACCGGGCCGCGCGCCGACCGACCCCGTGCGTTCGCGTTTGCGGGCATCGAGTGTGTTGATGGGCTGGGGCATGGAAGATTCGCTTGAGCGCGCGGATGCCATGCGCTCGCGCGGGTGGGGTGCCGCGACGCGTCGCACGACGTACACGCGGTATCGGCTGGGGCGCAGCGACGCTGCCGCGCTGGTTGGGCTTGCACTGTTTGGCGTGGTCACGGTGACAGTGGCGTGGACCGCGACGACGCGGTATTCGTTTTATCCTCAGCTCTTGGTGCCGGCGCCGTGGCCGGGCTATGTTGTGTACGCTGCCTGGATGGTGCTGCCTTGCGCGTTGCACGCGATTGATGAGAAGAGGTTTGGCTGATGGCTCGGTTTGATAGGAGCTCGGCGGCGGGTGTGGCATATGGCTCGGCCGCGCCGGCGATTGAGGTGCGAGGCCTTAGTTTTGCCTATCCCGGGGTCAAGGCACCGGTGCTCGAGGGGCTTGATTGGCGTGTTTCCCAAGGTGCGTTTGCACTGCTTGTTGGCGGTACCGGTTCGGGCAAGTCGACGCTGCTGTCGCTGCTCAAGCCCGAGATTGCTCCGGCGGGCGAGCGCGCTGGCGAACTGCTCGTGCTGGGCGAGAACGTTGCCGACATGGACGTGCGCGCGTCTGCGGAGCGCGTGGGCTACGTGTTCCAGGATCCCGAGAACCAGATTGTGTGCGAGACCGTGTGGCACGAGATGGCGTTTGGCCTAGAGAATCTGGGTGTGTCGCGCGACGAGATGCGCCGCCGTGTTGCCGAGACCAGCTATTTCTTTGGTCTGGAGGACTGGCTTCATCGCGATACCGATACGCTTTCGGGTGGCCGCAAGCAGCTGCTGTCGCTTGCCGCCGTCCTGGCGCTGCGTCCGCGTGTGCTGTTACTCGACGAGCCCACGTCTCAGCTCGATCCCGTTGCCGAGAAGAATTTTCTGCACGCGCTGTTTCGCGTGAACCGTGAGCTGGGCTGCACGGTTGTTGTGGCGACGCATCAGCCGCGCCCAATGCTCGAATACGCGACGTGTGCGTACCGGATTGAGGATGGCCGCGTGCACGAGGCGGCGGATATGGCTTCTTTGGTATGCCGAGAATCGCTGTTTTCCGATGACACGTTGGGGTGGGGTGCCATCCGATGTGCAAAAAACGGAGTATTCAGCAGGCGTGAGGACAATTTGGGCTCTCTGGAGCCGCCCGGGGACGTATCGAGCGCGAAAAAAAATTCGGAATTGGACAAATCGTCCGAATTTGTGGCGCAAACGTCGTACGAGAACGGCTCGGAAGCCTTCCCGCGCACGGATGGAAGCAGAATACTCCAAAAAATGCACGGCGGGT
>USKV01000149.1 GCA_900555355.1 uncultured Collinsella sp. | reverse complement strand
AGTGTTGTCTTCTCCTTGAGGAGGGCGATATATATGGACCTTCGCATCAAGAAAACCTATCGGGCCCTGTTCGAGGCCTTTACCGAGCTGCTCGAAGAGCATCGGTTTGAGGACGTGACGGTTGCCATGCTGTGCGACCGCGCTATGATTCGTCGGACGACGTTCTACAAGCACTTCCGCGACAAAAACGATTACTTTGCCTTCTATATCGATGAGCTCATGTCGGGCCTGCCGCAAAAGCGGGCCGATGCGGATGGCGCGGAGGGCGCCGAGGACGTACGCACGCTTCGCCACGAAGTGTTCGCCGATGCCATGGATCTGATTCTGGCGCATGAGCAGCTCATGGATAACATTTTGGCGAGCAGCATGTCGGGTATGCTGACCAGCATGATTTGCGACCGCATCGCGCGCTCCATACGCGGGCGCGTGATGATCGCGCTTGACGAGGACGCGCTCGCGCCCGTATCGCTCGAGACAACGTCTGAGTTTGTCGCCGGCGGTATTATTCGACTCTTTACCATGTGGTGGGAATCGGGCCACGTACTAGAGCGCCGATCCGAAATCGCCGACGTGGTCGATGCGCTGTTCGAGCGGACCATGACGCCGGTGAGTCACTAAGAGTGGCGGAGAGAGGGGGATTCGAACCCCCGGAACGCTCTCGCGCTCAACGGTTTTCAAGACCGCCGCATTCAACCGCTCTGCCATCTCTCCGTGAGTCGTAATGATAGCATCGTTTTGAATTTGCAACAGGGAAGGCGAACGATGACGATCACCGAAATCGACGAGAAGTTCATGCGCGAGGCGCTGGCGGAGGCGCGTACCGCCGCGGCGGTGGGCGAGGTGCCCATCGGGGCCGTAGTGGTGCGCGACGGCGAGATCGTCGCGAGGGCGCACAATCGGCGCGAGCTCGATCAGGATCCTTCGGCTCATGCAGAGTTCGCGGCCCTGTGCGCTGCCGCTCGGTCGCTCGGTCGCTGGCGCCTTTCCGACTGTACGGTCTATGTGACGCTTGAACCCTGCTGCATGTGTGCGGGGCTTATGGTTAACGCGCGCGTGGGGCGCTGCGTGTATGGCGCGGCTGATGCCAAGGCGGGCGCGCTGGGATCCCTATACGATTTGAATGCCGACTCGCGCCTGAATCATCGGTTCAATGTGACCGCCGGCGTACTGGCGGATGAATGCCGCGAGCTGCTGAGTAGCTATTTTGGCGGTCTGCGCGGAGCGGGCGGCGCTGATTGCGGTTGCGGTGCCGATCTTGAAGCGCACGCCGCTCACGCCGCAGCGCTTGCAGGTGCCGGCGAGGATGCTGGCACGGCGGTTGACTTTGGTCCTGCGTGCCGCCGGCCCCGTCGTGTGCTGCTGGCGATCGACTCCTTTAAGGGCAGCGTGTCGAGTGCGCAGGCGGAGGCGACGGTTGCCGAGGGCGTGCGCCGCGTTTGGCCCGATGCCGAGGTGCGTGCATTGCCGCTGGCAGATGGTGGCGAGGGAACGCTCGATGCCGTTGCCGCGTGCGGCGGTGAGGTCGTGGCAGGTGAAGTCGCAGGCCCCTTGGGCGACCGCGTGCCTGCCCGGATGCTGGTGGACGGCGAGCGCGAATCTGCTGTTATTGAGATGGCCGAGGCGGCGGGTATTGGGTATTCGCCCTGCACGGAATCGGCGGCGCTTGCGGCTTCGACCTATGGCGTGGGCGAGCTCATGCTTCGCGCGGTCCGTGCTGGGGCAAAGACGATCTATATTGGTCTGGGCGGCAGCGCCACCAACGACGGTGGCGCCGGCATGCTGCAGGCGCTGGGCGCCCACCTTGTCGATGGCCGTGGCTGCAATATCGCCCCCGGCCTCGCGGGCCTTGAACGCGTGGCGAATATCGATTTGGCACCGGCGCTTCGGGCGCTAAATGGCACGCGTGTCGTGGTGCTTTCCGATGTCGAGAATCCGCTCGTGGGGCGTCGTGGGGCACTTGCAGTGTTTGGCGGGCAAAAGGGCCTGCCGACAGACGATGTCGAAGCGCTGGGCAGGTACGACAGCTGGATGGTCGGCTACGGCCGCCTGCTCGATGCGGCGATTACCGGTGTGCGGGCTCAGGGGTTGTTGCGCGTGCCCGAGGGCGTGCGGACATTTGGCTCGGTGCTCGGCGTGCCCGGCGCCGGTGCCGCTGGCGGTCTGGGCGCCGCGTTGTTGGCACTTGGTGCCGAGTTGCGCTCGGGCGTGGAGACGGTGCTCGATCTGATTGGGTTTGACGAGCGCGTGCGCGATGCCGACCTGGTCATTACAGGCGAGGGCAATATGGACGAGCAATCCGCTGCCGGCAAGGCGCCGGTGGGCGTGGCCCGCCGTGCCAAGCGCTATGGCAAGCCGGTGGTCGCCGTCGTGGGCGGTCGTGCGGACAGCTTGGATGCGGTGTATGGACAGGGTATCGACTTAGTTCTGCCGGCCTGTCGCAGACCCATGAGCCTTGAGGATGCGCTTGGCATGCAGGAGGCTGTAGCCAATTTGGCGTGCGCAGGCGAGGGGGCTGCCCGAGCATACGATCTTGGACGCATATAGATAAAAATATCCAATCTGACTTGCCTGTCCAGCTCGTTATTTGTAAATATATGTTAATGACGCTGACATTTTACGGTCGATACTATTGTCGTATCACTGGTTTCGTATCCACCCGTCTGTAAACGGGAATTGAATGAAAGGAGCTAGGATGCGCAGGTTGGGAAGTGCGCTTAAGCGCGCGGTTACGGTTAGTGCGGTGTTGGCGATGACGTTAGGCATGGCCGCCCCGGCGACCATGTCATTCGCAGACGATGCCGCAGGGGACGCCGGACAATCGTCCGCGCTGGAGCAGAATCAGAAGATGGCGACCGAGCTCGACGAGAACCTTGAGACCAAGGTCACCCTCTCGTTCCCGGGCAAGCGCGAGGCCGAGCCGTCCGACGTTGTGTTTGTGCTCGATAAGTCGGGCGCCTCTGCGCAGAAGGACATCTTTGACCAGGCTAAGTCCTTCCTCGAAGAGGTTAAGACAAAGGCTCAGACCGACGGCTTGGACATCAAGGTTGGCGTTGTCCTCTTTAATAAGGTGGGCAATATTCAGCAACCGTTGACTGATGTCGTTACAGGTTACGATAGCATTCTGACGGCGATGAACTCGAGCTTGCGCTCGGGTACCAACATGGACGCCGGCCTTCTTGCTGCAAAGAGCATCCTCGACGCGGATACTGCCGTTAAGGCCGAGAACAAGCACGTGATCCTTATTAGCGACGGTGCAACCTACCTTTACTGCAAGAATGGCGATTACACCAAACCGTATACGAGGTCGTTTGGCGATCCAAAAAAAGCAGACGAATCCAGAGACCGGCGTTGCATACCCCAATGGAGAGAACAAGATGGGCGGTATCTGGGAGTCCCACTCGCGCGAGTACAATTTCAAGAACGACTGGAAGAAGTTCTCCGACGGCTCCACCAACTTCATTTTCTCGGAGGCCATGAAGGGCCCCGAGAAGCTCGGCGAGTATCTTGAGTACTATCGCGACCAGTACGAGAACTCTGACAAGAACTGGGCCCAGTACGATTACGAGTACACCGACGCCGCCGCCAGTAAGGGCACCACGAACCCCATCCCCGTCGACGTGAACGCGCCGTGCAACATCGACGTCGCGTTCTGGAGCACGGACGACACGTTCCAGTCGATGGTCAAGGCCGGCTACGACATGAACGTCTACTACAAGAACGCCGCCGACTTTGATGGCCAGGTATTCCTGCAGTACCTCACCAGGAATTCCAACAACGGCCAGCTCGACACCGACTTTGCCGATATCAAGGCCAAGCTCGTGGACAAGATCGCTGCCGGCTCGACGGTCGAGGACTTTATTGGCAACAACTTTGACTTTGTGAACGATGCCAGTAAGATCAGCCTGAATGTTGCGGGCGAGGACCTTGCGCCTGAGAAGATCGACGAGACCACCTATGGCTTTGGCAAGCGTGCGGATGGCACCTATCGCTTCACCCTCAAGTACACGGCAGGGGAGAACGAGAAGCTTGTCTTCACTCTCAACGAGGCCGCGGTGCCCGCTAAACCGGTTGTCCTTACGTACAGCGAGGTGTTGGTGAACAAGCCTACCGAGGCCGGCACCCATAGCCTCAAGGTCAACGAGAGTGCAACCCTGTACCCCGTTGACGGCAACGGCGACAAGGGCACGGCAGGCGTTTTCCCGGTTCCGACGGTTACCTACACGGTTGCTGCTCCCGAGCCTAAGCCCGAACCCGAGGTTAAACCCACTAAGCCGAGCGATAAGAAGCCCGTCAGGACGACGAAGGGCGAGAAGGGCTCCATGCCGATGACGGGTGATACCTTCTCAATTCTGCCCGTCATTGGGCTGGTCGTAGCCGGTGCAGCCGTTTGCGTTTCCGGCATTATCCTCAAGCGCCGTAATCGCTAACGGCGCTGACGTCGAACGACGTTTCGCTTCCCAGCGCTTACGCAACGCTTGAATGCTCTCTGCGAAGCAACTGATGGGGCGCGGTCGCAT
>USKV01000148.1 GCA_900555355.1 uncultured Collinsella sp. | reverse complement strand
GCGGCATCGAGCGGGTTGCCCGCGGCGCGCAAGCCGGCCTCAAAACCGCGACGGCGGTCATAACCGGCCGCGCGGTCCTCTTCGGTAACTCCAATATAGGCAATCTTGCCGTCCACGCGTCCCGCAAGCGCATGGCCCAGCTCAAAGGCGGCCTCGTAATCGTCATGGTAGACGCAAGCCGCGCCCTCGACATGTTGGCCGATCAGCACAATGGGCACACGGCAAGACGCAATGGCCGCACGGTGTTCGTCGGTGATCATGGTCGCCACCAGCACAATGCCATCGACCGGATGGTTCTGGAACAGGTCAAGATACTCGAGCTCACGATCAGCCGCGTTGTCGGTATCGGCAAGCAACATCTGGTAGCCACGACGACCGAGCACCTGGCCGATGCCGGCGGTAATGCGGCTCACGGATTCCGAGTTGATCTTGGGCACGATGACGCCGATGAGCTTGGTAGAGCCGGTGCGCAGCGCGCGAGCCTGGCTGGACCGCACGTATCCGGTCAGCTCAATCGCCTGCTTAATGCGCTCGGCCTTGTCCGCCGAGATATATCCACCGTTGAGGTAGCGCGAGACGGCGGCGCTCGAAACGCCCGCCAGCTCGGCCACATCTTTCATCTTTACCACGAGCACCCCTGACAACGAATTCACAAGCACCATGATAGCTGCCTTGCCAGCAAATTGAGTAAATAGAATTCCTGGTCGAGCAGATGCCCGCGCAGCGTCGAGCGGTCCGGCGTTTATTAAAACGCCGGAACCAAGTTATCCGTGGTATTCGCCGTTGTATTGGATGAGCGTCAGGTCCTCCACGCCGTCGAGCGCACGGATGGCGTCGGCATAGGGCATGTCCACGCCGTCCGAGAACACCTCGACGGCCATCTCCACCTTGTCGCCGCGCATGGTCTTAGACTTAACGGTGAACTTGGTGCGGCCAAAGGCACGCACAATGTCGTCGCCCGTGGTCTGACCCGTATAGTGGATAACCATCATGTACACGCGCGCCTTGTC
Organism: uncultured Collinsella sp.; assembly: GCA_900555355.1. Classification (GTDB taxonomy): domain Bacteria; phylum Actinomycetota; class Coriobacteriia; order Coriobacteriales; family Coriobacteriaceae; genus Collinsella. Next base: position 3,533 of record USKV01000148.1, on the reverse strand, counting down.
CTGGTGCGTAGCGAAGCCGGCGATCATCACGACGATCACCACTGCCGCAAGCCCTACGAGCGCGTACATGCCGGCGCCCGCTGTGATACCCGTGGTAATGGACCAAAACAGATACAACAGGTCGAGCGGATCCTTGACCGCCGTTCGGTAACGGACGATAGACAGAGCACCGACCATACCGAGCGAGATGACCACGTTGGTCGAGATCGCGAGCGTCACCATGCAGGTGAGCACGCACATGCCCACGAGCGTCACGGCAAAGCTGCGCGAGTACACCACGCCGGTAAAAAAGCGCTTGTACACGTAGTAGATCAGGATGCCCATGGCGAGCGCCACGAGCAGCGACAGACCGATCTTGGCAGGGTCGACCTGACCGAACGCCTCCAAGACGGAGTTCTTAAAAAAGTCCCTGGTGCTCATGGTCTAAATATCCCCTCGGTTCTCAAAATCCGATTCCCAGTAATTAAAACCGCGCAGGTAGGCGGTCTTTTCGTAACACAGGCAGTACTTGGAAACCGCCGTGAGCTCGGCCGCACCCGGCGGCACCAAATCGCGCACCAGCTGCGGGCAAAACTCGGTAAACTTGACCTCCATCACTAATTTGCCGGGCTCCAAGACCGGCAGCGCGGGCAAGGTCGCATCAAAGATATCGAAGCTTCCCACCGCGGCGCGCACGTTCATGTCAAACGTAACGCGCACGGTGCCCTCGTCCATCACCCACGGCTCGCGCTCGTAGTCCACGATGGTGCGCGGGCGCATCATGTTGCAGATGCACTCGATATAGAACTCACGGCAGAGCTGATGCGGGCTGCGCAGCAAAAAGTCATAGTCGCCAGCCAGAATCTGCTCAAACTCACCGCGCGTGAGCGGCGCGTCCTCCTTGTAGATCCAGCTGCCGTACTTCTTTTTGCGCTCGAGCTTAATCACCTTGTCGCTGCCGTTATAGATGCGCACGCGATACTTTTTTCGCATGAGAATGCCGGCATCTTTTTCCTCGTACGCCGAGTTGCAATAGTCATCGAAGTACAGGCTGCGAATGGTGTAACCGCCCGCCCGCGCATGCTTGTCCAGCTTAAAGACAGGCGCCATGCGACAGGCCAGCGCGGCGTGCTCGCCCTCGTTAATGAGGTACTTGAGCTCGTGGCGGTAACGCTCCTGCGTGGTTCGCGCGGGCGGAGCCGCCAGACGCTCAAGCAGCGCGCTAGCCCTCCTCATACGTGTCCTCCACGACCTTACCGCCGTCCTGCACGTAAAAACACTTCATGCCGTACTGTTTGCCGCCGTCGGTCACATAGTAGTCAAACGCATCTTGCGTATAGCCGTCGGAGTTGGTGGCGCGCACGCGCACAAAATACTGGCCGGCATCGGGTGCATCGCAGGTCACCTCGGGCAGCAGCACGTCCTCGGCCTTAAAGACCACGTCGCTTATGGCATAGTCGCGCGCAAGCTCCACGGTATAGCGAATGTCGCGCGCCTTAAAGTCGTAGGACGCATCCCAGTTGATGCGCAGCTTACCGTTATCGATCTGCGGCACGCCAATGTAGAACGGCATGGGCTTCTTATAGCTCTCGCGGAAGCTCTTATAGTTCTCCTCGATCTCGGAAGGAATCGCCGCGGCAATCTGCTCGTATTCGTCCTTGGTCACGGGCAGGTTATCGAGGTCGGGCGCAGCAAAGACGAGCGGCTCCGTGACCTCACGATAATGCTCGACCATCTTGCTCAGACGCTCTTCGGTCAAATACGAGCGCAGGTCCTTGACGGCGCTATCGAGTTCGCTGCGGAACGACTTGCTGCGCAACGCGCGGTTAAATAGCACGTTGCCCCAGTAGTTGCTCACGCCGCGCTCCCAGCTCGCATAATCCGAGAACCCTGTCAGGCTCAACTCGAACTTGCGCAGCATGCCGTCGTTGTCCCAATCCAGGATGTACCAGACCTTGGAGTTAAGCGGGCTGTACAGATAGCAGTTACGGTTCTGCGTATCGCAATTGCCCGTCAAGATCTGAAACGCCATCCAATAGACCAGGTTCTCGGTATCGAAGTAGGTGTCGAGCACGTCGTCGATCTTTTGCGTATCGTCGTTGAGCGCATCGAGCATCTCGATCAACTTGGTATGGTCCGAATCGCCCTTAATCTCGAGCATGCCCTCAAACGCCGTCTGGTTATAGTCGGGGTCATCGGCGAGCTTAATGGTGTCTTCGAAGCGATGGAAATCGAAGCTGTTCACCTTATAGAGATGCCCGCTCTTATCCAGACCGTGGGCCTTGAGCGCCGTCTTGTTGAGCTGCTCGACCTGCGTAAACAGACCGTAGTCCTCAAAGGTGTCGTTAGTTTTTTCGGTCTGGTCGCACACCCATAAGTGCACAAACTGCGTGCGCAGGCCCATCATCTGGGGAATGCCACGAATCAGATCGTAGGCCATCTTGTTACGAAAGCGCATGCCCTCGCCCATGTGCTTGTTAAGCGCAATCGCACGTTGCTGGCGCCACGTGCCCTTGCCCTTTTTGAGCTCCACCTTGTAGTTCTTTTGCGTATAGGTACTCGACGTCTGACCGCGCACCTGCACCGTGGCGTTGGGCGCCTCCTCGCCATAGCCCACCTCGCCAGCAACGGGGCCCTTATCATCGCCTGGCTGCAGCAGGCCCATAACCTGATAGCGCGTCACACCCATGTCGGCATAGTCGTAGACCGAGTACGTATTGATCTCGACCCAGCTGTGGTCCGTGTTCTCGGAGCTATTGCCGCGCGAGACCGTCAGGTACATACATACGATGCCCGAGTCATCGTAGACCTCGTACAGCTCATCCTTGTCGCGAAGGTGCTTGGTCTCGTTAGACACATCGGCCTTTTTAATCTTGTCCTGCTTCTTGGTCTTTTTTGTCGAGGATTCGTCCTGCGAAGAGCAGCCCGAAAGCAGCAAAGTGCCGGCAGCCGCCTCAATCAAGCGGCGACGCGATATCATCCTATCGGTCATCAGGACCTCCCCAACGATTGCGATACACGCGAACCACCGTGCGCTCAAACACACCATGCGGCTCGCCCTCTAGAAGCAGTTCCTCGTAGCGCTGTTCGGCACGGTCGAGCAAGCAGCCCAGCTCCGTAAAGCGACCCGTCTTGTCGGTCGCCACAATGGGCTGCTGGCTCAGAATACGATACGGCAAGTTGGCGGTATAGGTATCGAGCCGTATGAGCGCCACAACAAAAAACACCGCCGCGCCGAGCAAAAAGCCAAAGCCATAAAACTGCTGCGGAAAAAACAGCGAGACGATGGTCGCCAGCCCCGCCACGCCCGCGAACAGCCCAGAGGCAAGCACGGCGCCCTTGTAGTCGGTAAAGTACAGCAAGATCAGCAGAATCGTGTTGCCCACTGCATACAGGCCATAGCCCACGCACAGCGTGCGAAAATACCCGTGCATCAGGTTATTGAAGCCCAGCGGCAGGGCCGAGAGCACCGTGGTCTCGAGCGAGATGACCGCTGCCGTCACAAACAGCTGCTTGAGCGCGCAAAACCGCAGCTCCCGGTTGAGCGTGGCGAG
>USKV01000147.1 GCA_900555355.1 uncultured Collinsella sp. | reverse complement strand
GCTTCTCGAGGGCATCGAATAGGGCGTTCCCCGCTGCTAATTGACGCTCTTTGGGCGGGTCCCCCTGGTTTCGATGTGCAAAATCGCGAGTATTCAGCACTTGTTCAGCCGTAGATGGTAGCTCGAGCGGCTGGCTTTGCCTTTTTGACAGTAGTTAATCCACACGCTAAATAAAAATGTGGAATAAATATTTACCAGACGCCTCTTTTGTCTAAAAGTTCGTCTAATAATCGGTCGATTCTATGCCTCCGGCGGAGAAATTGCAGAATACTCCGATTTTTGCACGGCCCGAGGGGGACCACCTGTCGTTTGAGGCTGCGATAAGTGGAACTGCCTTAGGGATTACGCCATCGGGATGCGGTCGTGGTTGACTTGGCTGTAGAACAGGCGCTGGATTTCGGCGGCATCGCGTGACTGGCCGAGTGCCCACATGGTTTTGGCCACGAGCGTCTCGGTGGTCATGTCGTCGCCGCGCAGAATGCCCGGATGATCGGCGTAAGCACGGCCGACCTCGTAAACGCCCAGATCGAGGCCCTCTTCGGGGACCTGCGTGGTCATAACGACAGTGCGGCCCGAATCGACCCAGCGGAAAATCGCCTCCTGGAACGACTCGCCCGACTCACCAAACTCGGGGATACCGCCAATGCCAAAGGTCTCCAAAATCACGGCGTCGTAGCTATCGGCAAGGGCGTCGAGGATGCCCGGGTTTACGCCGGGCGTAAGCTTGAGTACAAATACGCGCGGGTCGATGCTGTCGTAGAAACGCACCGGGTTTTCGCCCTGATGCGTGCCGTGAAGCCCATTGCGCACGATGCGGTCGTTGCGGATATAGGCGATGGGCGGATAGTTGACGCTGATGAACGCGTTAAAGCTCATGGTGCGCTGTTTGCGGGCGCGCGTGCCGGCAATGGCAACGCCGCCAAACACGATCGAGACGTCGTGCGAGTGCTCGTCGAGCGCATAGAGCAGGCTCTGGTACAGATTGAGCTTGGCGTCGGTAAAGGGATTGCCCATGGGCTTTTGCGAGCCGGTGAGCACGATGGGCTTGGGGCTGTCCTGAATCAGGTAAGAAAGTGCCGCCGCGGTGTAGCTCATGGTGTCGGTGCCGTGCAGAATCACGAAGCCGTCGTGGTCGGCATAGCCTTCGACGATGACGTCGCGGATACGCATCCAGTCGCTCGGGCGCATATTGGTGCTGTCGATGTTCATGGGCTGCACGACGTTGAGCTCGCAGAGGCCCGAGATCTCGGGGACGCTCTGGGCGAGCTCCTCACCGGTCAGGGCGGGGGAGAGGCCGTTGCCGTCCTCGGTCGATGCGATGGTGCCGCCCGTGGCGATGAGAAGGATGCGCTTCATGCTGGTATTCCTATCGTGTTTGCCGCCCCAGAGGCGGAGTCGTTCGGCAGTATTGTGGCACAGGGCGTCCAATGTTCAAACGTATTACATCATCTGTAACGTTCAGTAACACTTCGATTGCCATCAAATAGGGGCCCAGGTCGTGCGTTTGCCGTGCGCTGGCGGCTGCGAGGGACGAGAAACCCCATATAACGTGTACACTATGGAAGTTATTCTCGTTTATTCGCGCGGGTGGGCACCGGCTCCCCGCCAACAAGAGGGGGAACCATGGATCAAAAGGCTTCCGCAAAGGTCCTCGTACTCGACTTTGGTGCGCAGTACGGTCAGCTCATTGCCCGTCGCGTCCGCGACCTCAACGTGTATTCTGAGATTGTCCCCTGCGACATCTCGGCCGATGAGATTCGCGAGATGAACGCCTCTGCGCTCATCCTTTCTGGCGGCCCGGCTTCCGTGTACGCCGAGGACGCTCCGTCCATCGACCCTGCCATCTTTGACCTGGGCCTTCCCGTCCTGGGCTTTTGCTACGGCCATCAGATCACGGCCGTGACGCTCGGCGGCAAGGTTGGCCACTCCGAGGTGGGCGAGTACGGCCGCGCCACCATCACGCGCACGGCCGGCGCCAAGCTCTTTAACTCCACGCCCATGGAGCAGACCGTGTGGATGAGTCACCGCGACGCCGTTTCTGAGGTGCCCGAGGGCTTTACCGTTACCGCCAGCACCGACGTGTGCCCGGTTGCTGCCATGGAGTGCCCCGAGCGCAAGATCTTCACCACGCAGTTCCACCCCGAGGTCAAGCACTCCGAGTATGGTCAGCAGCTGCTGAGCAACTTCCTGTTTGAGATCTGCGGCCTGGAGCCCAACTGGAGCATGGACAACCTGGTCGAGACCATGACGGCCGAGTTCCGCGAGAAGGTCGGCAACGACCGCGTGATTCTGGCCCTGTCCGGCGGCGTCGACTCCTCCGTCGTGGCTGCGCTGGGCGCCCGCGCCGTAGGCAAGCAGATGACCTGCGTGTTCATCAACCACGGCCTGCTGCGCAAGGGCGAGCCCGAGCAGGTGGAGGAGGTCTTCACCAAGCAGTTTGACGTTGACTTTATTCACGTCCACGCCGAGGACCGTTATGCCGAGCTTCTGGCCGGCGTGACCGAGCCCGAGGAGAAGCGCCGCATCATCGGTACGCAGTTCTGGAAAGAGTTCTTCGCGGTCGCTCAGCAGCTTGAGACCGACGGTAAACCCGTGAAGTATCTGGCTCAGGGCACCATCTACCCCGACATCATCGAGTCCGGCGCTCGCAAGACGGGCGGTAAGACGGCCACCATCAAGAGCCATCACAACCTGATCCCGTTCCCCGAGGGCGTGCACTTCGACCTCATTGAGCCGCTCGATCACTTCTTTAAGGACGAGGTCCGCGCACTTGGTCTGGCGCTGGGCCTGCCGGGCCACATCGTGTTCCGTCAGCCTTTCCCGGGTCCGGGTCTGGCCATCCGCATCATCGGTGCGGTCGACAAGGAGAAGCTCGAGATCCTCAAGAACGCCGATGCCGTCGTTCGCGAGGAGCTCGACGCCTACAATCAGCGTCTGTTTGAGCAGACCGGCGAGCGCAACTCCGAGCACAGCTGCTGGCAGTACTTTGCGGTCCTGCCCGACATCAAGTCCGTCGGCGTCATGGGCGACGAGCGCACCTACCAGCGCCCGATCATCCTACGTGCCGTCGAGTCCAGCGATGCCATGACCGCCGACTGGGCCAAGCTGCCCTACGACGTGCTGGCCCGCATCTCCGGCCGCATTGTGGCCGAGGTTCCCGGCGCCAACCGCGTGTGCTACGACATCACGTCCAAGCCGCCCGCGACCATCGAGTGGGAGTAAACGATATTCGTTGATTTCAAGCCTCTGACCTGCGAAAACAGGTCGGGGGCTTCTTATTTTGCAACCTCTGTGCAACCTTTGCGGTTTCGCGCCCCGTGAACAGGGGACGTAGCACTGTTCACGTCTGGGCCCATGTCGACACCGATCAATGCCCGCGCTGCTTCTGCTTGCGCTTCAGCTTCCGCTGCTCGAAGCACGTCGCCCGGGGTTCCTCGCCAGAGGAGAGCTGGCCGTTCCTTGCGAAACCGCGAGGCCACCTATATCCGCTTGCTGCGGGCTTGCTTGAACCAGTTCCTTTTGAAAGAGCCTATACCTCCGAAGAACTTGTTGTACGTCTCACCGTCCTCCTTGGCCTCGTACTTGACCAAGGCAAGTTCGATAGTACAGAGGTAATCCGCCACTTGCTCGAGGCGGTAGTCGGTCATCGAGGTCTTGCGGCGCCGGACAACCCCCTTTGAGAGGACCTTGCCCACCGAGTCGTCTCGCCCGCGGAACAGAAGGAGCGCATCCTCGCGACCTTCGGCGACCTGTGCTGCGAGATGGAGGGCTGCACCATCGTGCAGGGCCCTTTCCAAAGCGAAGTGTCGAGCCGAAGTGTTGAGCGTCGGCCCTGAATGTTCAATGGCCGTTGTTTTCTGCCCCTCAAGTGGTGGACTTTTCCTCGGGGCTGTTGATTCCCCCACGCGCCCCTTTCCGTTCTCTGTGTTCCCCTTATACTCCTTGTACGAGGAGGTAAGAAGTCATGGACAAGACCGCACAGGACAGCTTGGCAAAGAAGCCCGTCGACATGAGGGACAGGATTCTCGAGCATCTCGAGGCCCTCACCTCTGCCGTCTCGCTCGACGACCTTGCCCGTCTGTCCACCTCCGACATCGCCGAGACGCTCATCATCTCCAGGAGCCTGGCGAGCCAGTACCTCAACGACCTTGTTCGCGCCGGCCTTGTGGTTAAGGTGGCGGGCAGGCCTGTCCGTTATTTTCATCGCCGCGCGTTCCAGAAGCGTTTTCAGGTAAAGCTCTCTGCAAGCGAGTACGCCTCGCTCGCCGACCTCATCCAGGCGACGGGAATCGCCGATCACCGCGACTTCGCGCGTGCCGTGGGCTTTGACCTGAGCCTCAGCTCCGTTGTCGAGCAGTGCAAGGCTGCGGTTCAGTACCCTCCGTTTGGCCTACCCATCCTCTTGAGCGGCGGCGTGGGTGTCGGTAAGTCTTTCCTTTCTCGCCTTGTGTACGAGTACGGCAAGAACCAGGGCTTGCTGTCCCGCGACTCCTCCTATGTGCGCATCGACTGCGCCGGGGTCCCGGATGCCGCCTCGTTCAACGGGCTTCTTGACGAGTAGATCGCGAAATCGCGCGGGGG
>USKV01000146.1 GCA_900555355.1 uncultured Collinsella sp. | reverse complement strand
ATGACGTTGGCATTGGAGTCGCGTTTCACGTCTACGACGATGCGCATGCCTTGTCGGCCCGTCTCGTCGTTGACATTGGCGATGCCATCGATCTTGCCTTCCTTCACCAGTTCGGCGATATACTCAATGAGCTGCTGCTTGTTGACACCGTAGGGAATCTCCGTGACCACAATCTTGTCGTGGCTGTCGTCGCTCTCTATCTCGGCCTTGGCACGCATGAGAATGCGTCCCTTTCCCGTCTCGTAGGCATCTTTTACACCTTGCAAGCCATAGATGTAGGCACCTGTGGGGAAGTCGGGGGCGGGGATGTATTGCATCAGTCCGTCGGTGCTGATCTCAGGGTCATCGATGTAGGCGCAGCATCCGTCGATCACTTCTCCAAGATTGTGTGTCGGGATACTGGTTGCCATACCGACGGCAATACCGTTGCCACCGTTGACGAGCAGATTGGGAATCTTTGTCGGCATGACGGCCGGTTCCTTCAGCGTGTCGTCAAAGTTGTTCACCATATCGACCGTGTCCTTGTCGATGTCGTCCATGATGTGCTCACCCATCTTGGAGAGGCGGCACTCGGTGTAACGCATGGCTGCCGCGCCGTCGCCGTCGATGTTGCCGAAGTTGCCGTGACCGTCGATGAGCGGCGTGCGCATGGAGAACCACTGCGCCAGGCGGACCATGGCTTCATAGACCGCGGAGTCGCCATGCGGGTGGTACTTACCGATAACTTCGCCGACCGTCCAGGCCGACTTCTTATGTGGGCGGTTGGGGTAGATGCCGCTCTCGTTCATCGCATACAGAATGCGGCGGTGCACCGGCTTTAAGCCGTCGCGCACGTCCGGCAGGGCGCGCGCCGTGATAACCGACATCGAATACTCGATAAACGACTGCTTCATCTCGCGACCGAACTCCGAAATCTGGAGCTGACCGCCGTTGATATCCTCGCCGGCCGAGGCGCCACGGTCGACTTCGCCAAAGCTCTCCTCGAGCTCGGCGTCGTCTTCTTCCTCATCATCATCGGCATCGGGGTTATAGGCGTCCGGGTCGCCGTCCTCGCCCTGCTCAGCACGGGCAAGTAGGCGCTTCAGATCATCGGACATACCGGCGTCGCCGGCCTCGTCCATACCCTCGTTGTTGTTGATATCGTCTGCCACGTTACCTCCTCTTAAGCATCAAGGAATCGTGCATCATGTGCGTGTTTTTCAATGTACTCGCGGCGATAGCCGACCTCGGAACCCATGAGCTCGCGCACGGCGCGGTCCGCCACCACGGCGTCCTCGATCGTCACGCGCTGTAGGATGCGGGTCTTGGGGTCCATCGTCGTCGAGGCAAGCTGCTTGGGGTCCATCTCGCCCAGGCCCTTGTAGCGCTGGACGGTATAGCCCTTGCGCTTTTTGGTGATCTTGCCGTCTTTGGCCTTGCCGTCCTCGTCGTTATCGTCGGGGTTCAGGCCCAGGCTCTGGATGGTGTCGCGCAGGATCTCGTCTTCGGGCTGGCGGCCGTTGGGATACACGTAGTGGATCTTGTTGCGCACCTTAATGCCAAAGATGGGCGGGCAGGCAACATAGACGTAGCCGGCATCGATCAGCGGACGCATGTACTTGTAGAAGAACGTCAGCAGCAGGATGCGGATGTGCGCACCGTCGACGTCTGCATCGGTCATGATGATGATCTTGTGGTAGCGCGCCTTGGTGATATCGAAGTCGCCGCCGTCGCCGGCACTCGTCGTGACGCCGCAGCCGATCGCGGTAATCAGCGACTGAATGGTGTCACTCGAGAACGCGCGATGGTCACCAACGCGTTCGACGTTCAAAATCTTGCCGCGCAGGGGCAGAATCGCCTGGATGTCTCGGCGACGGCCGTCCTTGGCCGAACCGCCTGCCGAGTCGCCCTCTACGATGAAGAGCTCGGTCAGCTCGGCATCGCGCACCGAGCAGTCGGCGAGCTTACCGGGCAGGGACGCCGTCTCGAGCAGGCTCTTGCGGCGGGTCGCCTCGCGCGCCTTGCGGGCGGCATTGCGCGCCTTGCAGGCCTGTTGCGCCTTCTTGACGATCTCGCGAGCGGGCTTGGGATGCTCCTCGAGGTAATCGACAAGGCCGTCGGTCACAATCTTGAGCGTGAGCGCGCGCATATAGGAGCTGCCGAGCTTGGCCTTGGTCTGGCCCTCAAACTGCGGATCGGGCAGCTTGACCGAGATAACGGCCGAAAGGCCCTCGCGCACATCGTCGCCGGTCAGATTGGCGTCTTTTTCCTTGAGCAGGTTCTGCTTGCGCGCATAGTCGTTGATCACGCGGGTGAGCGCGGTGCGGAAGCCCTCAAGGTGCATGCCGCCTTCGGGGGTGTAGATGTCGTTGGCAAACGACATGACGTTCTCGCCGTAGCCGCTATTCCACTGCAGGGAAACCTCAACCTCGCCCATCTTGGCCACAGGTGCGTCCGGGTCCGATTTGCCCTCGATGTAGATAGGCTCCTTAAAGGCCTCGGGGACGTCCTTGCCCTCGTTAAGGAACTTGACGAAGTCGATGATGCCGCCCTCGTAGCAAAACTCCTCCACGTGGGGAGTAGACTCGCGCTCGTCAGTCAGCACGATTTTGAGGTTCTTATTGAGGAACGCCGTCTCCTGCAGACGGTTGTGTAGCGTATCGAAATCGTAGATGCAGGTCTCGAAGATCTCGTCGTCGGGCCAGAAGGTGACGGTGGTGCCCGTCGAATCCGAGGTGCCCACGACCTCCATCTTCTTGACGGTCTTGCCGCGCGAGAACTCCATCTCGTAGGTGTTGCCATCGCGACGAACCTGAACGACCACGCGCTTGGACAGTGCGTTGACGACGGAGATGCCCACGCCGTGCAGGCCGCCCGAGACCTTATAGGCCGAGTTATCGAACTTACCGCCGGCGTGCAAGATCGTCATGACGACCTCGAGCGTCGGGATCTTTTTAACAGGGTGCTCGTCGACGGGGATGCCGCGCCCGTTGTCGACGACCGTGATGGAGTTGTCGGCGTGGACCGTCACCTGGATCTCGGTGCAGAAACCGGCCATGGCCTCGTCGACGGAGTTGTCAACGATCTCCCACACCAGGTGATGCAGACCGCTGGCGCTCGTCGAGCCGATATACATGCCCGGGCGCTTACGAACGGCCTCGAGACCTTCGAGAATCTTAATCTCGCCGCCATCGTAATCGTTTTCGTTTGCCACACGTCCTCCTTCAGTTAAGAAAATGTGTATAGCCTTACTAGTTTATCGTAAAAAAATACCCTCGGGAACGAGGGTATTTGGCTCTACAAGGCCACCAGATGCGATTTAAGGCTCTTTTTTGCTTTGCACGCCCTTGGCCCACTCGGCACTGGCTCTCATGGCGTTCTCGAGGGCCTCGCGCAGTTTTTGGTCCTCGATGGGTGCCACTTGGTGCTCGATCTCGGCACGCTCGGCATCGCTTAGGTCGGCATGCGGAGCCGGCGGACGCTCGGCCACGGCCGGACGCAGGCGCTCTTTTGCAGCGGGCGGTGTGTGGCCGGGGGCGGTCGTCTTGAACACCAGCCCATCGACGTGCGCGCCGGCGCGCTCCATGCGCGCGCGGATGATCTCGCGCAACAGCGTCATTTCCTGCGTCCACGAGGGCGAATCGAGATATACCAGCAGCTCATTGGACTCGGGCAGGTAGCGCAGGCCCGTCACATGCCGCCCCTCGCGCGTGCCCGAGCACACCGCGTTCCAGGCGCGATAGACCGCGCGCGACTCCTCGGCAGCCTCCATCTGCGCACGGCGCTCAGGGGTCGCAGCCGCCAGGATGCGTTGGCGCTCTGCGTTCAAAAAGCCACTGAAGGCGACCGTTTCGCTCTCGCGCTCGTAATTAGCACGTCTCACCCATGCTCACCACCTTGGCTCGATCAAGCAGGTCATCGGTAAAGTACCCCAGGTTGGTCGTGGTTATGACCGTCTGGATATCATCGCCGATCAGACGCAGAAAAGCACCGCGGCGCTCGCCGTCGAGTTCGCTCATCACGTCGTCCAAAAGCAGCAGTGGGGCGGTGCCCAGGACATCGCGAGCCACGGCCACCTCCGCCACCTTCCAGGACAGCACCAACGTTCGCTGCTGTCCTTGGCTGGCAAACGAACGGGCGGAGCGACCCGCCACGGTAAACTCGATCTCGTCGCGATGCGGTCCCACCAGCGTCACGCCGCGGCGAATTTCCTAGTCGGCGTGCTCATCGAGGGCAGCCAGCATGCGCTCGTACGCCCAGCCCTTCAGCTCTTCGCGATCCTCGACCTGGGGCAAATCCCCCAGCGTGGACGCATAGGTCACGTTGGCGGCCTCACCTGACGCCACTTGCCCGTAGGCAGCGCGCACATGGCCCGCCAGCCGGTCGAGTAGGGCCAACCGGTGCACGAGCAGGGCCGAGCCCGCGCGGGCAATCGAATCGTTCCACGCGCCGAGCATCTCGCGGCAGCACCAGGTCTCCTTGAGCAAGGCGTTACGCTGGGTCACGCAGCGCCCATAGGTGCTCGCAAGATCGGCATAGCGTGCGCTCAGTTGCATGCCAAAGTCATCGAGGGCGGCGCGGCGCACACTGGCGCCTCGCTTAACCATGTCCAGATGGTCGGGGCAGA
>USKV01000145.1 GCA_900555355.1 uncultured Collinsella sp. | reverse complement strand
CGATGTGTATTACACCATCGTCGTACGTGCCCAGACCACGGCCGAGAACAACGAGGAAGTGCTCGTCATTACCTCGCTGACCGACGAGCAGTCGGCCTCGGACGAGGATGTGAGCACCGCTAATAGCACGCCGCAGGGAACGTCGCGCGATGCTGCGACCAAGACGAAGGACGAGGGTTCGGATGACAGTTCCGACACGTCCGAGACGACCGATTCCGGCTCGAGTGAATAGGGGGCATGTCCATGGATCTACACGAGCAGGGGATGGGCTCCCGCACGTTTGTGATCGCCGCCATTGTGTGCGTGCTGCTGCAGGCAGGCCTGGCACCGCAGATCTCCATTGCGGGCGGTCGCGTCAACTTCATGATTATCCTGGTGTGCCTAAGCGTGTTCTCGGGCGACCCGACCCGTGCCGTCGTGTGCGGTTTTTGCAGCGGCTTGTTTTATGACCTGTCCGCTGCCGTGCCGGTGGGCGTTATGTCGCTACTGTTGACGGTAGGCAGTTTTGCCCTGGTGCACAGCGCCGTCGGTCAGACGGGCGGTACCCCGAGTGCGCGCGGCATCACCGTGGGCGCCTTTGCGCTCGTCATTAATGTGATCTACAGCATCATCTTGCTGTTTATGGGTTTGGAGACGAGCTTTGTGGTGGCTGTTTTTGGCCATGCGCTGCCGTCTTCGATCCTGACGGGTCTGGTTGCCATTCCGTTTTTGATGTCCGGCGTCGTGCCGCAGTCCGGCTATGGATTCTCCGCACGTGGCGGACGCCAGACGGGTATGCGCTTTAAGCCCAAGACCCGCAAGCTCAAATAGGGGAGGCCCGTAGATGTCTTCCCAGATGACGGTTATCATCGCCGGTATCGTGCTGGTCGTGGCCATCGTGGTCGCGCTGGTCATCATGCGCCGCGGCGATTCCCGTTTTACCTACGATACGCAGCATGGAACGGCCCCGCGCGCCACCGAGGGCGAGGGCAATACCGCGGCGACCGCCTTTAAGGGCCGCTTTTCCATCCTCACCACGGGTGTGGGCGCGATGTTTGCGGCGCTTGCCGTCAAGCTGTGGGGCATGCAGATGGTCTCGTCGGACTATTACGAGAAGCAGGCCAATAGTAATCAGACTCGCACCGTTACCACACCCGCTGTGCGCGGTCGCATCCTCGACCGCAATGGCGTGGCGCTTGTCCAGAACCGTCCCTCACTTGCTGTCGTGGCCTACCGCGATCTTGCCGAGGATGAGGTTCTGGTTCGCCATCTTGCCAACGTGCTTGGAATGCCTTACGTGGCGGTCCTTCGCAATATTCAGGACAATACAGAGGGCGCCCAGAGCCTGCATACCATCGCGACGGACGTCCGTCGCTCCACGGTTGCCTATATTCAGGAGCATGCCGGCGAGTTCCCGGGCGTCAAGATTGCCGAGCGTACCGAGCGCCAGTATCCGTATGGCGAGACGGCATGCCATATCTTGGGCTATACCGGCACCATTACCTCCGAGCAGCTCGAGGCGCAGAACAAGAAGGCTTCGGGCGATAACGATAGCGCTGCCGGTCATATTACGTACCAGTCGGGCGATATCGTGGGCCAGGCGGGCGTCGAGAGCTACTACGAGAACTTGCTGCAGGGTATTCGCGGCGAGCAGACGGTGAAGGTCGATGCCTCGGGCAACGTGACCGGACAGGCCGGCGCCGTGCCCGCCAAGGCCGGCTCCGACATCAAGCTCACGCTTGACCTCAAGATTCAGCAAGCCTGCGAGACGGCGCTTGCGAGTGCCATTGAGCTCGCTAAGACCACAGGCCACAGCGACGCCGGCAACGGTGCCGTGGTGTGCCTCGACCCCAATAACGGCGAGATTCTGGGCATGGCCAGCGAGCCCAAGTTCGATCCTTCGGTGTTTATCGGCGGCGTCTCCAACGACGTGTGGACCGAGCTCAACGATGACGAGGGTTCGCATCCGCTGCTCAACCGTGCCATTAGCGGCCAGTATATGTCCGCCTCGACCATCAAACCCCTCTCGGCGTTGGCTGGCCTTGAGTTTGGCACGTACACTTCGAGTCAAACGACCAACTGCACGGGATATTGGACCGGCTTGGGCAAATCTTGGGGAAAATACTGCTGGCTGCACTCCGGCCACGGCACGATGACGCTGCAGTCCGGTATCGCCAACTCCTGCGACCCCGTGTTCTACGATATGGGCAAGGCGTTTTTCTACAACGACCAGCACCCCGAGGGCCTGCAAGAGGTCTTTCGTCGCTGGGGCCTAGGCAAGACCTGTGGTATCGACCTTCCGAGTGAGGGTGCCGGCCGCATTCCCGATGCCGAGTGGAAAGAGTCGTACTTCACCGACGCCTCTGCCGAGGACCGCAAGTGGAACGCTGGCGATATGACGAACATCGCCATCGGGCAGGGCGACATTTTGGTGACGCCGCTGCAGATGGCCTGCGCCTACATGGGCCTTGCCAACGGCGGCAAGCAGTATGTGCCGCATGTGTTTTTGTCGGCGGTGTCGCGCGATGGCGACGGCGACGCCTACAAGTACAACGGTAAAGGCAAAAAGAAACGCCTTCAGGTCAAGATCAACAGCGATTCGGATTTGGCTCTTGTTCGCAACGGCATGCACGACGTGATTTACACGGCATCGACGTCTCTGGCGGCTCACTTTGGCACCCTGACACCGCAGGTATACGGCAAGTCGGGCACGGGCGAGAAAAGCGGCGAGGACGAATACGCGTGGTTCTGCGCCTATGCACCGGCCGATGATCCCAAGTATGTCATCGCTACTGTCCTGGAGCAGGGCGGCGGTGGCTCAGATACCGCAATGCATGTCGTGCGCGACGTGCTCGGCGTGATTTATGACGAGCCCGATACCTCTTCGGCCTCGGGCGATTCTTCGGTTCGATAGGAGGTTGCGATGGATTTTTCTCCGGCGGATCTGTTCCGTTCAACCAAGACCGGCTCTCGCAGCAGCCTGGACCGCGTCAACAAGCAACTTTCGGCCTCGCGCGGCACGTTTCGCCAGAAGGTACACATCGGTGTGCTGCTGGCTACCGTCGCGCTCGTTGCCTATGGCGCCATCATCATTTGGTCGGCCTCGCAGTTTAAGGCCGATGCCTCGTTTTCGCGCCACCTGCTGGGCATTGGCATTGGCACGGTGCTGGCGGTGCTCGTCTGGCGCACCGACCTGCGTGGCATTTCCAATTTCTCGACGGCGTTGCTCGTCATCGACCTGATCGTGATCCTCTCGCCCAAGATTCCGGGTCTGTCCTATACGGGCGGTCTGGGCATGACGGGCTGGATCAAGATCCCCGGTATCGGCCTGACCTTCCAGCCCGTTGAGCTTGCCAAGCTCATCACCATCTTCTTTATGGCCACGCTTGGCTCGCAGTACAACGGGCGTATCGATACCGTTCGCGACTACATTAAGCTCTGCGGCATGCTGTCCATTCCGTTTTTGGCCGTCGTCGCCATGGGCGACCTGGGCTCGGGTCTGGTCGTGCTGGTGTCGGGCGCAATCGTCATCTGCATGAGCGGTGCGCGCCGCGAATGGGTGCTGTCGACCTTGGCCCTGCTGGTTGGTTTGATTGCGCTCATCTTGGCGCTCGACTCGGTCTTTGATTCGCTCCTTGGCCACGATGTGCTTATCAAGCAGTATCAGATGAATCGTCTGACAGTCTTCATCGACCCCGACAAAGCCGATTCGGATGATGCCTACAACCTGCAGCAGTCGCTCATTGCCGTCGGCTCGGGTGGCTTCTTTGGTAAGGGCTTGGGCCACGCGACGCAGTCGGCCGGCGGCTTTCTGCCTGAGTTCCACACCGACTTCGTCTTCGCCTTCCTGTCCGAGACCTTTGGCTTTTGCGGTTCCTTTTTGCTCCTGTGCTTGTACGTACTGCTGATCTTTTCGACGATTCGCGTCGCCTTTAAGTGCGAGTCGCTGTTTTTGCGTCTTTCGTGTGTGGGCATCGTTGGCATGTGGGCGTTCCAGACTTTCGAAAACATCGGCATGTGCATCGGCATGATGCCGATTACCGGTATTCCGCTACCGTTTATTAGCTTCGGTTCGTCTTCGATGATGATTCAGCTGCTGACGGTGGGTATCGTACAATCCATATGGCGGCATCGTTCGGGCGCCGCGTAACCGCTGGAGGGGTTTGCTATGAAAATTCCCGTAGATAAGCTGACCCGCGCTTTTAAGATGGGCGCGTCCGTTAAGAAGGATTCCGATACGCCGGTGCGCGTCTCGGTCTATCTGGATTCGTCCGCCTCGCGCTTTCTGGCCGAGACGGTGCGTGATGCCTTTGTGCCGCAGACGACCTCGGGCATTGTACGCGTCGAGCGTCTGGGGGAGGAGCGAATTGCTCCAAAAACCGATACCGATGTGGTGCTGGTGCTCTCGTGTGGTTCCGACCGCTTGGAGAGTGCCGTGCAGGAGCTCGTGATCGCCGGCGCGCCCGTGTGCGTGCTTGCCGAGTCTGCTGTGGAGGTGCCGTTTATCGAGGAGTCCACGCCCATGCTCGGCGTGGTAGCGGCAACCGATAAGACGTATCTGCTCGAGACGCTTGCCCGCTGGATTCTCGATCGCACCGACAAGGAAACGGCTTTTGCGGCGAACTTTGCCTTCATGCGCATCGCGGCGGCC
>USKV01000144.1 GCA_900555355.1 uncultured Collinsella sp. | reverse complement strand
CCGCTCCTCGCACCAGCGCCCACGCCCGCCGACACCGCGTCCGCACTCGATTCCGCCGCAGACGCCTATCTTCGAGCACTACTCGAGCAAAACGCAGCGCAGACGGCATCGGCGGTGGCACAGTCGGGCAAGAGTGAGGACATGCTCGTCGACAGCATCAACGAAGCGCTCTTTGACCTGGTGGGCGACACCGTTATTGAATTTGGCTCAGAAGGACCGCAAATTATCGAGGACTACGAAGCAGACGTGAGAGGATACCTAGACCATGAGTGATACCGCACCCGCAGCACCCCGCGTGCCCAAGCGCGTCGCCGCCGTCATTCTCAACTCACTCAAGGGCGGCGTGGTCCCGCGCATCGGCCTTCCCTACATCACCGTAGGGCGCGAGGTCGAGATCCGCGCCCTGCTCACCGATCTGAGTCTCATCGCCGACGGTGGCGCGAGCTTCCGCTTTCTGGTCGGTCGTTACGGCGCCGGCAAGAGCTTTTTGCTCCAGACCATCCGCACGCACGCCATGGGCGAGGGATTCGTCGTCGCTGATGCCGACCTGTCGCCCGAGCGCCGCCTGCAAGGCGGTCAGGGGCAGGGCCTTGCCACCTACCGCGAGCTCATCCGCAACATATCGACTAAAACGCGCCCCGAGGGCGGTGCGCTCAACCTTATCCTGGATCGCTGGGTCGCCTCGTGTGCCGACGCCGACGAGTCTGCCGTTAATGCCCAACTCGCTCCACTCGAAGAGATGGTCCACGGCTTTGACTTTGTCCGCATGCTCCGCCGTTATCGCACGGCCGTATCCGAGGGCGATGAAGAGACTATGAGCCGGGTGACCAAATGGATTCGCGGCGAATACCGCACCAAGAGTGAGGCGCGCGCCGAGCTAGGCTCCTCGACCATCATCAGCGACGATGACTGGTACGACTACGTCAAGCTCATCGCACGTTTTTTGGTCTGCAGCGGCTACAAGGGCATGCTGGTGCTCATCGACGAGCTCGTGAATCTGTACAAGATTCCCAACGCGATCACGCGCCAATATAACTACGAGAAGATCCTGACCATGTACAACGACACGCTCCAGGGCAAAGCGCAGTACCTGGGCGTGATCATGGGTGGCACGCCGACCTCTATCGAGGACCGCCGCCGCGGCGTCTTTTCCTACGAGGCCCTTCGGAGCCGTCTCGCCCAGGGCCGTTTTGCGCGCGATGATCTCAAAGATATGCTCGCGCCCATCATCCGCCTGCAGCCGCTCACCTACGAGGAGCTGCTGGTGCTCATCGAGAAGCTCATGCAGATCCATGCCGGCTACTTTGGCTGGACGCCCACGCTTACCGAGAACGACTTGGTGGACTTTCTCAAGATCGAGTTCGGTCGCGTGGGAGCCTATACGCACCTGACGCCGCGTGAAGTCATTCGTGACTTTATCGAGCTGCTCGATATCCTGTGTCAGAACCCCGATGCAAATGTGGCCGAGCTGCTGCAAAGCGTCGGTGGCGACGCGCTGGCGCCGGCAGCTGCAACAGACGACACCGGCACCGCAGACGACGACCGCAACTTCGCCGAATTCACCATCTAACCTACCAAAAAGGAACAGGTTTATTTTGGCAGGTTTTATCTGGGCAAGCGTTGAAGCAGTAATGCAGCAAGCCGTTGCCAGCCGCGTTGAGAGATTCGTTTTTGAGAGGAGGCCCCGTGAACGCCTTTGACCGATATGCCCCGTTTATCCAGGATTTCATTTACTCCCACGATTGGGAGAGTCTGCGCTCCATCCAGGTTGCGGCGGCAGATGCCATCTTTAACACACAAGACAATGTGCTCCTAACGGCATCCACAGCTTCCGGCAAAACCGAGGCAGCCTTCTTTCCCATCCTGACCGAGTTTTGGGAGAACCCGCCCGCAAGCGTGGGCGCCCTCTACATCGGCCCCCTCAAAGCGCTCATCAATGATCAGTTCGTCCGCCTCAACGACCTCTGCGAAGAGGCCGATATCCCTGTCTGGCACTGGCATGGCGATGTCTCGCAGTCGCATAAGGCTAAGCTCATCAAAAAACCGAGCGGCATCTTGCAGATTACGCCCGAGTCACTCGAAGCGCTCCTAATCCATAAGCACATGGCAATCCCGCGCATGTTTTACGACCTGCGCTACGTGGTCATCGATGAGGTCCACTCGCTCATGCGCGGCGACCGCGGCGGGCAAACGCTCTGCCTTATCGAGCGGCTCTCGCGCATGGCCGGCGTGCAGCCTCGACGCATTGGCCTTTCGGCCACCATCGGCGACCCCGAGCGCACGGGCGCTTTTCTCTCACAGGGAACGGGACGCGACTGCATTATCCCCCGTTTTGAGGAACCGCGTCGCGTGTGGCGCATCTCCATGGAGCACTTCTACAACTCGGGTCCCCAGGCACAGCAGCGAGGATTCGAGAGCTCGGGTCCTCAAGAGGCCGAAGTGCTTGCGTGCGAGCGCATTGAGGCAGTGGCACCCGCGGCGCTGCCCGCCGGCGCCCAAGACATGCGTCACGGCGGACAGCTCACACAAGAGGAGCGCCGTCAACGTCGTGAGCGGGCACGGGGCAAGGCCGCTCCCAAGGACCGCCGAACTTCCTCGGCCCCCGAGGGCGAAGTCGATATCCCACGAGCGACCGAGCAGGCGCTTCTCAACCCCACCGACACGGCGCCCGACAACGCCGACCCCGGCATGGGCTATATCTTCGAACACACCCGCGGCCGCAAGTGCCTGGTCTTTGCCAACTCGCGCGAAGAGGCGGAGGCCGTATGCTCCATGCTGCGCAGCTACTGCGAGAGCCGGCACGAGCCCGACCGCTTCCTTATCCATCATGGCAACCTCTCGGCATCGCTACGCGAGACCGCCGAGGAGCTCATGCGCGACGAGGAGCAGGCGCAG
The DNA here is from genome assembly GCA_900555355.1 of uncultured Collinsella sp. Lineage (GTDB taxonomy): Bacteria > Actinomycetota > Coriobacteriia > Coriobacteriales > Coriobacteriaceae > Collinsella. The sequence goes on along the minus strand of USKV01000144.1, from coordinate 1,738 downwards.
ACAACCGTCACCACCTCCACGCTGGAGCTCGGCATTGATATCGGTCGTCTGGAGCGCGCGTTCCAGATCGATGCACCGTTTACCGTCAGCTCCTTTTTGCAGCGCATGGGGCGCACAGGCCGCCGTGATCTTCCGCCCGAGATGTGGTTTGTCATGCGCGAGGAAGAGCCCGAGCCGCGCACGATGATGCCCGAGACCATTCCGTGGAAGCTCCTGCAGGGCATCGCGCTCGTACAACTCTATCGCGAGGAAAAGTGGGTCGAGCCGCCCGAGCTCGATCGACTCCCCTACAGTCTGCTCTATCACCAGACCATGTCGACCCTCGCCAGCACCGGAGAGCTCACGCCGGCGGAACTTGCCCAGCGCGTGCTCACGCTCAGCTATTTCCATCGCGTCTCGGCCGATGACTATCGCGTGCTGCTGCGTCACCTCATCAAGATCGACCACATCCAGGTCACCGAGGGCGGTGGGCTCATCGTGGGCCTCGCGGGTGAGCGCATCATCAACAACTTTAAGTTCTACGCCGTGTTCCAGGAAAACGAGGAGTTTACCGTCCGGAGCGAATCGGCTGAGCTGGGCACGATCGTTAATCCGCCCCCGCCCGGTGAGCGCATCGCCATCGCCGGACACTGCTGGATTGTCGAGGAAGTGGACTGGAAGCGCCACACCGTCTTTGCCACGCAGGTCAAGGGCCGTGTGCCGGCATACTTTGGCGATTGCCCCGGAGACATCAATACACACGTACTCGAGCGCATGCGCAAGGCGCTCAACGAACATGCCACGTATCCGTATCTTATGGGTAACGCGCGGGCCCGTCTGGCGCAGGCTCGCCATACGGCTGAGATTTCGGGTGCGGGAACTAGGCCGCTCATTAACCTGGGCGGCGACACCTGGGCGCTCTTCCCCTGGTTGGGAAGCTACGCCTTTCTGGCGCTCGAGCGTATGCTTAAAATCAAATGCGCAGCTGAGCTGGGCCTTCGCGGACTCGACCCGTCACGCCCGTACTTTATGCAGTTTAAGATGAAGGCCGACGAGGAGACGTTCTTTGAGGTACTCGCCGCCGAGGCCGAGAAAGACTTCGATCCCATCGAGCTCGTCTATCCTGGCGAGGTGCCTTACTTTGACCGCTACGACGAGTTTGTTCCCGAAGAGCTCGTGCGCAAGGGCTTTGCCGAAGGCGTGCTCGACATAGAGGGCATGAAGCAGCGCGTCCTCAGCTGGCGCGACCACGCCTAAGACCAGTCTTTTTGGGACGGAGAGACTTACTTGTCGTGAAGGGCGGTGCCGAGGAAGTCGGCGTCGAAGGGCACGGCTTCGGCAAAGGCGTAGTCGCCGTCGCTGGCGATGAGCAGGTAGTTCTCCTCGCCGCCGAACTCCGCATCGCCACAGGGGACCACCCAGACATGGGCGAATACCTCGAGTGCCGTGGCAGCGCAGTCGCGCAGGAACGTCACATCGCTCCCCTCGTTTGCACTCACGATATTGGCAACGTAGACGCCACCGACATTTAGGCTGCCCCGCACCAAACGCAATGCCTCAACCGTCGCCAGCTCGCGCACGGGCTCGGCACCGCCAAAGCAATCGCTCACGACCACGTCGTAGCGACGATGGCCCACGCTCGTCACACCCAAATACGAGCGAGCCTCAGCGGTTATCACCCGCAGGCGATCGCCCGCCGCGCGCTCCAGCTCGTCTAGGTAGAACCAGCGGCGCGCCAGGCGCGTAATCTCTCCGTCAT
>USKV01000143.1 GCA_900555355.1 uncultured Collinsella sp. | reverse complement strand
GCCGAGTTCAACGGCGGGGGCGTGCCGCCGGTGCTTGTGAGCGGCGATCACGCCAAGGTCGATGCCTGGCGTCGCAAAAACGCCATCGAGCGTACCTGTCGCTGGCGTCCCGATCTTATCGAGACGGCACACCTTACGCCCGAGGAGCGCGCGTACGCGCAGGAGATCCTGGACGCTTCGTATTCGCAGAGCGAGGAGTGAGAATGGTTCCATCGCAGCAATCTGCCCTGAGGGGCGCCTTTGAGTGGGTCGTGGTTGTCGCGATCGCACTGGTCGCCACCTTCTTGATTCGCTCGTTTGTGGTCGAACCCTTTGTGGTACCCACCGGTTCCATGGAGTCCACGATCGAGATTGGCGACCAGATCCTGGCGCAAAAGGTGAGCCTTGAACTCGGTCAGCCTGTCAAACAGGGCGATATCGTGGTGTTCCACAACCCCGACGGCACCTCTGAGCACGATGTTCTTGTCAAGCGCGTCATCGCCACGGCCGGCCAGACGGTCGACCTGCAGGATGGCAAGGTGGTCGTTGACGGCCAAGCGCTCGACGAGGACTATACGACGGGCATGAGCTGGCCACTTTCGGTCCAAGCGCCCGGCGCTCAGGTAAGCTATCCCTACACCGTTCCCGACGGGTGCGTGTGGGTGATGGGCGACAACCGCGAGAACTCTGCTGACTCCCGCTACTTTGGCCCGGTCGACCGCTCCGAATTGATCGCCGTGGCGCTTGTGCGCTACTGGCCGCTCAACCGTATCGGCGCTATCGACTAAAAACCGCTATAGTACAGTACCTAACCGTGTAATCGTTTCGACGAGGGGATATTAGAGGCATGAACGCTTCATCGCTTTCCTTCCAAGACATCATCCTGCGCCTCCAGCAGTACTGGGGCGAGCAGGGCTGCGTTATTATGCAGCCCTATGACTCCGAGGTCGGTGCCGGTACCTTCCATACCGCGACCACGCTGCGCTCGCTCGGTCCCGCCGAGTGGCGCACCTGCTATGCACAGCCCTGCCGCCGTCCTGCCGACGGCCGCTACGGCGAGAACCCCAACCGCATGCAGCACTACTATCAGTTCCAGGTGCTCATCAAGCCCTCGCCGGTCAACGCCCAGGAGCTCTACCTGGGTTCGCTAGCCGCCATTGGCCTGGACCCCAACGACCATGACGTCCGCTTTGTCGAGGACGACTGGGAGAGCCCGACGCTCGGCGCCTGGGGTCTTGGCTGGGAGGTCTGGCTCAACGGCATGGAGGTCACGCAGTTTACGTACTTCCAGCAGGTGGGCGGCATCGAGGTCGACCCCGTGCCCGTCGAGATCACCTATGGCCTGGAGCGTATCGCCATGTACGCCCAGGGCGTCAACTCGGTCTACGATCTGGTGTGGAGCTACCTGCCCGACGGCACGCCCATGACCTACGGCGACGTGTTCCTGGAGAACGAGCGCGAGTTCAGCGCCTACAACTTTGAGGTTGCCAACGTCGAGATGATGCGTCAGAAGTTTGACGACTACGAGGCTGAGTGCCACTCCTGCCTGGAGCGCAAGCTGCCGCTGCCGGCATATGACTGCGTCATGAAGTGCAGCCACGCCTTCAACCTGCTCGATGCCCGCGGTGCGCTGTCCGCAGTCGAGCGCGCTAACTACATCCTGCGCGTCCGCGCCGTCGCCAAGGCGTGCTGCGAGGCCTACATGGCCGAGGTCGCCGGAGTCAACGAGAATGCCGACCAGGAAGGCGAGGTGGCGTAAGCCATGGCAGACGCTAAGGATTTCCTGTTTGAGATCGGTACGGAGGAAATGCCCTCTGCACCGCTGAACAATGCCGTCAAGCAGCTTGGCACCCTGATCGCCAAGGGTCTCGACGAGGCCGGTCTGGCCCACGGCGAGGTCCGCGTGATCTCGAGTCCGCGTCGCCTGGCTGCACTCGTTGCCGACGTCGCCACCGCGACCGATGAGGTTCACGAGGTCAAGCGTGGCCCCGCGGCCAACATTGCCTTCGACGCTGACGGTAACGCCACCAAGGCCGCCCAGGGCTTTGCCCGCAAGTGCGGTGTGGCTGCCGAGGACCTGGCCCGTCGCGAGGATACTGACGGTCGCGAGTATGTGTTCGCCGAGAAGAACATTCCCTCCGCACCGGCTACGCCGATTCTGACCGCTCTGTGCGAGAAGACTATCGCTGGCCTGCAGTGGCCCAACTACCGCAGCCAGCGCTGGGGTCACGAGCATGCGACCTTTGTTCGTCCGGTCCGCTGGATCTGCTGCCTTCTGGGCGAGGACGTCGTGCCCGTGTCGTTTGCCGACGTGACGAGCGGCAACACCACGCGCGGTCATCGCGTGCTTGGCCCCGGTGACCATGTGGTCGCCAGCCCCGCCGTCTACGAGCAGGTGCTCGAGGACGCCGGCGTGCTTTCTGCCGAGCGCCGTCGCGAGGCCATCCTTGCCGGTATCGCCGAGGTCGAGGCTGCCCGTCCCGGCTGCCATGTCGATACGCCCAAGAAGGTCTTTGAGGAGGTCATCAACCTCTGCGAGTGGCCGACGGTGCTCGTCGGCACCTTCGATGAGGAGTTCCTCAAGGTGCCGCACGAGATCATCTGCGAGTCTATGCTCACCAACCAGCGCTACTTCCCGATTTATGACGGCGAGGGCAAGCTCACGCGTGAGTTCGTGGTCGTCTCCAACAGCAAGCCCGAGAACGCCGAGCGCGTGATCGACGGCAACGAGCGCGTCGTGCGCGCCCGTCTGGACGACGCAAAGTTCTTCTATGAGGAAGACCTGAAGATCTCCCTCGACGAGTTCCGTGAGCGTCTGGCCAAGGTTGCCTTCCAGGAGAAGCTCGGTAGCGTGCTCGCTAAGTCCGAGCGCATCGAGCAGCTCGCGCTCGCTATTGCCCGCGAGGCACACCTGGGTGCTCATCTGGCAGCCGACGCCGGCCGTGCCGCGCACCTGTGCAAGGCCGACCTGGTGTCCAACGCCGTCGTCGAGTTCACGAGCCAGCAGGGCGTGATGGGCGGTTATTACGCGACCGCGATGGGGGAGAACGACGAGGTCGCCCACGCCATTCGCGATCACTATCGTCCCCGCTTTGCCGGTGACGAGCTGCCCGAGGGCACCGCTGGCTGCATCGTGGCCTGTGCCGACAAGCTCGATACCATCTGCGGCCTGTTCGCGGTCGGCCAGGGTCCCACCGGCTCTTCCGACCCGTTCGCGCTGCGCCGTGCCGCCATCGGCATCATCAACATCCTGCGCGACCGTCTGCCGATCGATCCCACGTCGCTCATCGACTTCGCTCTCGAGCTCTACAGTGAGCAGGGCATTGAGTTCGACGCCGGCGAGGTCGCCCAGCAGGTTCGTGACTTTTTCCACGGCCGTCTGGTGAGCATGGCCCGCGACGAGAAGATTCCTGCCGATACCGTTGCCGCCGTCTCCGCGGTGCACATCATCGCCCCGTCCGTCTTCTTCGCCCGCTGCGCCGCCCTCGACGAGGCCCGCAAGAACGACGCCGAGACGTTCGATAACCTGGCGACCGCCTATGCCCGCGCCGCGCACATCTCCAAGCCCGAGCTGGGCGCGGAGTACGACCGCGCCCTGATGGGCGAGGTCGAGCTCGCGCTTGCCGATGCCTCCGAGGCTGCTCAGACCGCTGTCGACGCCGCCCTTGCTGCCGAGGATTACCCGGCCGCATTTGCCGCCCTTGCCGCCCTGCGCGCCCCCATCGACCGCTTCTTCGACGAGGTCATGGTCATGGACAAGGACGAGCAGCTTCGCGATAATCGCCTTAAGCTGCTCAACCGCTTCGAGGCCGTTTTCTCCGGCATCGCAAACATCGGTGAGCTTGCTCGCAAAAAGTAAGCCAGCCTGCGCATAAGCGCAAAAGGAGCCCCGCATGGATTGCCCGGTCACCGCTCGTCCCACCGTTATCGTTATCTCCGACTCGCTCGGTGATACCGCTTGTGAGGTGGTGCTTGCGGCGTCCGGGCAATTTGATGTCGGGGCTTTTCGTGTTTTACGTCTGCCTAAGGTGACCTCGGTGGAGCAGGTTAAGTCGTTTGTGGGACCGCGTGTCGATGCCGACCATCGCGATATCGCCGTGTTCCACACTATTGTCGATCCGGCGCTCCGTGCTCGCGTGCTCGACTACTTGGGCATGCTGCACATTCGCTCGGTCGACTTGATCGGCCCGACGCTTGCGGTGCTGTCGTCGCTTATTGGCGTGCCGCCCAAGGGCGTCGCGGGCGTGATTCACAGGACCGATGACCGCTATTTCCATCGTATCGAGGCCATGGAGTATTTCGTTGAGCACGATGACGGGCGCGGCTGCGACGATCTGTCGGGTGCCGATATCGTGCTGCTGGGCGTATCGCGCACGTCCAAGACGCCGCTGTCGATGTATTTGGCCTATCAGGGCTACAAGGTCGCCAATGTCCCACTGGCGCATGGCATGGAGCCGCCCAAGTCGATTTACGAGGTCGACCCGATGCGCCTGTTCGGCCTGATTTCGACCGTCGATGTGATTTCCGAAATTCGCGATAGCCGCTTGGGCGATGACTACGCTCGTGCCGTTGCCGGCTCCTATGCCGAGCCTGAGAGCGTGCACAGCGAGCTCGAGGAAGCCCGTGCGCTCATGAAGCGCCTAGGCTGCTTTGTGGTGCGTACCG
>USKV01000142.1 GCA_900555355.1 uncultured Collinsella sp. | reverse complement strand
ATCGCCCTTTTTAATGGAGCCGTCAAAGATGCGCACCGTGGCGACGACACCACGATACTCGTCGAAGTACGAATCCAGGATGAGTGCCTTGAGCGGCGCGTTCGCATCGCCCTTGGGCGGAGAGATCAGAAAGACAATGGACTCCAGCAGATCGTGGATGCCCTCGCCGGTCTTGCCCGATACGCATACGGCATCGTCGGCAGGGATCGCCAGGTCATCCTCGATCTCGGTCTTAACCTCATCGGGATGGGCCGAGGGCAGGTCGATCTTGTTGATGGCCGGCACAATGTCCAGATTGGCGTTCATGGCGAGCGTCGCGTTAGAGACGGTCTGCGCCTCGACGCCCTGCGTGGCGTCGACAACGAGCACCGCGCCCTCACAGGCTGCCAGCGAGCGCGAGACCTCATAGGTAAAGTCCACGTGGCCCGGCGTATCGATCAAATTGAACTGATACGTCTCGCCATCGTCGGCGTCATAAGACACGCGAACGGCATTGGACTTGATCGTGATGCCGCGCTCGCGCTCGATATCCATGGTGTCGAGCAGCTGCGACTCCATGTCGCGTTCGTCGACGGTATGGGTGAGTTCGAGGATACGGTCACTGATCGTGGACTTGCCATGGTCGATGTGCGCAACGATTGAGAAGTTGCGGATGTGGGAAATGTCAATTGAAGTATTCATGCGGACTATCTTACCCGAGCGATACAAAAAATGGAGCCTGTTCCATAAAACAGGCTCCATTTATGCGCGTAATCTGTGTGGTGTGAAATTTACAACTTAGGCGTTGATGCTGTTCACGAGCTTGGCAAGACCGGACTTGCGGTTGGAAGCCTGGTTCTTGTGGATGACATGCTTAGCGGCAGCCATGTCGAGACGCTTGGTGACGGTCTTGAGGGCAGCCTGGGCCTTCTCGGCGTCGCACTCGGCGACGGCGGACTGGACGTGCTTGGTCAGCGTCTTGAGCTCGGACTTGACAGCCTTGTTACGCATGCGAGCTGCCTCATTGGTGCGGATACGCTTCTTCTGAGACTTGATGTTTGCCACTTCTGGAGTTCCTTTCGAGTTCCTTGCAAAAAATGTATGACACCTCTGAGACACGGTGAGGTCATGCAAGCGCCTACTATAGCACGCTCCCTCTCAAAGGGATAGAACGAATTTGTCAAATAGGCAGGTATCATCACGATTTTCTCAAGATGTTCGTAATCCAGAGCAAAAGCGCGGTCTGAGAATCAGCCGAACCCTTGAGCGCAAGCTCCACATCGACGGCACCCTCGAGCGCGGCGACGAGCTCGGTCATCGAAAAACGACGTGCCCAGGTAAGGTGATTCTTGACCTGCCAGGCCTGGAGCTTGAGCGTCGCGGCGAGCTCACGCCCCTGCCCACGCCCATCGAGCGCCTTGGCGACGATCAGCTCACGGATGCGACCGCATAGCAGCGTGTAGGTCCACACGTAGCTCTTGGAGGGCAGAAGCTTAAAGAGCTCGAGCGAACGCCGCATATCGCGAGCCGAGACGGCGTTGAGAAAGTCCCAGGGCTGAACCTCGGCCGTACGCACGATCCAACGCTCCACGTCGGCAAGCTCAATCTGGGGCGCCTCGACCATCTGGGCAAGCTTAGCCAAGTCGTTATCGAGCATGCGAGTGTTTTCACCCGAACGCGAGACGAGCTCCTCGGCGGCCGCCGTCGAGATCGACCTGCCGTGCTGCGTCGCCATCTGCTGCACGCGGCGCGGAAGCTCCCAGCGCTTGGTACCGGAGCAATCGATCACGGCCTTCTTGTCGATCTTGGCGATCGCCTTATACAGGCGCGTGTTCTTGGCAAGCGAGTCGGCGATGATGAGGCAGACCGTTGTGGGGCTGGGACTCGCCAAATACTCGACAAGCGGCTCCGAGACCGCCTTGGCGAGCTTTGAGCAGCCATCAAGGATTACCAAGCGAAACTCGCTGCCCACCGGAAAGGTGTTAAGCGATCCGATAATGGACTCGATATCGGGGTCCTTGGTCATGTCGCGCTCGTCGAGGTTGAACTCGACCATACCCGACTTTTCCAGACGCGCTTTCATACGCGAGACGGCGTGATCGCGCTTGACTCCGTCGGTACCGACGATCAGATATGCCGGCAGCAGACCGGTTTCGGACATTGCGCTCCCCTCTCGCACACACTCGAATTCGTACCGTGCCATTTTATCCCAGGGGTTGGTCCCGCGCCAACGACAGCATCACGGTCTCTGGCATCGCATCGCAAAGCCCTTCGCGGTCGGCGAGACGGTAATGTCACCGTGTTCGATGGTGCATGCGAACGCACCGCCCGCATCGCGAACCGCATCGATGCAGGCATCGGATGGATGGCCGTAGCGGTTGCCCTCGCCCGCACTCGCGATAGAGAGCTCGGGCTTAAGCGTGCCCAGCAGGTCTGTGTCGACGGAAACTTTTGAGCCGTGATGCCCTAGCTTGAGCACATCGATATCACCCACCTCCTGTACAAACTCGCGCTCTTGATCGAGCTCGGCATCACCAGTGAGGAGCACGCGCAGGCTCTTGCCTTCCTGAGCATAGGAGAGCAGCAAAACAAGAGAGTCCTCATTGCCCTCGCCATCCACCGTGTCAAACGGCCACATCACACGTGTCCGAAACGCGCCGATATCGACCGTGTCTCCACAAGCCACCTGCCGATACGTTACGCCGGGGCGATTCAGGACCTCAGCAGGCGCACCGTCAAGCGCATCGGCCGCAACCACAATGGCTCCAACCGAAAACTGATCGAGCACATCGGGAAGACCACCCCAGTGGTCTTCATCCCAATGCGTCACAACGACGGCATCGATATGGTGCACGTTATTGCGAACCAACGCCGACACCACGCGCTCATCGAGCCCACAGTCCACGAGCGCCACAGCGCCACCCTGACGAACCAGGATCGCATCGGCCTGCCCCACATCGAGCACCGTCACCGAAGGCGGCGCGAATCGATCCCAGTAGACGTACGGAATCGCAGCCAAGAGCACCAGGCATGCAAGCCCCACCGCCATAGGACGTGCGCGGGGACGCGGCCACCAGACCAGCAGAACCGCCAGCACACACGGCACTAGGTAAATCCACATGTTATCGGGCGGCACGCTCACGGATGCACCCGGCACGGCGGCAAACAACTGCTCAAAGAACAGTGCGCAACGGGCGGCAATCATGGGCACAACGAGCGCCCAAGTCCGCAACGGCGCCACGAGCGAAAAGGGAACAAGCACGATCGACACAGCAAGCAGTACGCTCACCACCGGACCGATGACCGCATTTGCCAGCGGAGCAATGAGCGAGAACGTACCGAAGGCGGGAATGGTAATGGGAAGAGTCGCCAGTTGCGAGCACAGCGTGACGGAAAGCATGCTGGCGACGCCCGATGGCACACCCAGCTCACCCAAAGCGTAGGTCGCATAGGGGCAAAAGCACAGAATGGCTAAAACGCTGGCACATGAAAGCTGAAAGCCCATCTCGAACAGCGCCGTCGGCCGCATTAGCACAAAGATGGACATGGTTACGAAGAGTGCCGATGCGCCGTGCCGGCGACGCCCCGCGCCGTTTACGACAAGCGTCGCGAACACCATGCAGCACGCGCGCACGGCCGAGGGAGACGCGCCCGTAAAGGCAGCGTAACCCACAAGCGTTATCGCCAATATCGCCCGCTGAAGACCACGTGAACACCGAGTCTTTTGCAAGACGCCCTCGATTACAAACCCCACGATAGCCAAATGGCTGCCCGAGACGGCGATAAGATGCGCCGTTCCCGTCACCGAAAACCAGTCGCCCGCCGGCTGGGCGCGCAGCTCGGCCGAACGACCGCAGACGACACCGGCTATGAGCGAACGCGCCGGGTCGGTCGCAGGCGCGATGGACGCAAGCAGCCAATTTCGCAGCCGAAGCAGCGGCCCCGGAAAGCCCTCATCGGCCGACACAATCCGAACGACTTTAACCTTGCGCATCTCGCCTCGGAGCACGCGCGATCGTCCATACGCATCGTTCTCAAAACGTGAAACGCGACCGATAACACGCACGTGCGCCCCGACCTTGAGCTCGCGGTCGCACGATAGGCGAACCGTTGCCAAGTTCTTACCGTCCGCGCGTGCCTCGCAGGCATAGGAATACACGTCGTCGTTTATGGATGGATCGCCCTGCACGATAAACTCGAGGCCGCTTGCCGCTCGACCGTCGAGCGCCTTCGAGGCGCTGAGCGCACCCACAGCCCACCACGCCGAGACGACCGCTCCCGCCACGAGACCGACGGACGCGGCATACAACCACCGCTTCAAAGGGGCAAGCCGCGCACAAGATTGAGCCAGCACAACGAATACCGCCGCCGCAACGGGAATGGCCCATAGCAGCCCGACCGCCGGCGCCCGCTCCCTCAGCAGCGCATCAGCGGCCACGTTGAGCACCAAGGCGCAGCTCATGCACATGCCGGCACACAAGGCCATCGTCCACGGAAGCAGGGGCCGCGGAGGCATCACACGCTCGCGCTCGGTCGCACTCATACGCAGATGCAATCTTTGATTTTGGCAAGCTTCTTCTCGCCGATTCCCGACACACGCATCAGATCGTCAACCGAGGCAAAAGCACCGTTCTTTGTCCGTTCATCGATAATCGACTGGGCCATGGAGGGACCGATGCCCGAGAGCGTCTGT
>USKV01000141.1 GCA_900555355.1 uncultured Collinsella sp. | reverse complement strand
TCACCAGCTGGATGAGCACCACGTCGAAGCTTTCGCGGGGCTTGCCCATGGCGGTGATGGCGGCGCGCATGCGGGGCACGTAGCCGTGGTGGTCGGCGCCCCAGATGTCGATGACGTGGTCGACGCGCTGGAACTTATCCCAGTGATAGGCAACGTCGGAGGCGAAGTAGGTGTACTCGCCATCGGACTTAATCAGAACGCGGTCCTTGTCGTCGCCCAGGTCGGTGGAGCGGAACCACAGGGCGCCGTCCTTGGTGTAGAGATAGCCCATCTTGTCGAGCTTCTCAAACGCGCGGTCGACGGCGGAGGTGCCGGCGGTCTCGCCCTCGGTGTCCTTCACATACAGCGAGCGTTCGGAGAACCAACGATCGAAGTCGCAGTTGACGGCGTGGCAGAGGTCGCGCATGTTGTCGACCATCTTCACGTAACCGCGCTCACGGAAGCTCTCCATACGCTCCTGAGGATCGGCGTTGACCCACTTATCGCCGTCAGTGCGCCAGAACTCGGCGGCCTCGTCGATGATGTAGTCGCCGCCATAGGAGTCCTTGCCAAGGGTCTCGGCAAAGTTATCCTGGTACGGATGAGTCTCGGGATGCTCGTCATTCTCGTCGGCAACGAAGGCGTCGCGGTCGGCAATCAGCAGCTTGTGAGCCTCGTCGATATCCACGCCCTGCTTGGCGATGATGTCGGCAAGCTGCATATAGCGCGTGCTGATGGAGTTGCCGAAGGTGTTCATCTGAGAGCCGTGGTCGTTGATGTAGAACTCACGCTGGATGTCGTAACCGGCGTGGTCCATAACACGGCAGAGTGAGTCGCCCAGCGCGGCCCAGCGGCCGTGGCCGATGTGCATGGGGCCGACGGGGTTAGCGGAAACGAACTCGACCTGGGTCTTCAGGCCACCACCGACGTTGGACTTAGCGAAGTCCATGCCCTTCTCGCGAGCCTCGCCAAAGATGGCATTCTTGACGGCAACGGAGAGGTAGAAGTTGATGAAGCCGGGGCCTGCGATCTCGACCTTCTCGATCGCGGGGTCCTCGGGCATATGGGCAACGATGGCCTCGGCGATCTTGCGCGGGGCGCAGTGGGCCAGCTTGGCGGACTTCAGGGCCATGGTGGAGGTCCACTCGCCATGAGAAGTGTCAGCCGGTCGCTCGATGGCGCAATCGTCAAGTTCAAATGCGGAAAGGTCGCCGGCCTCCTGGGCCGCAGCAAGCGCAGCGCGTACCAGCTCTTCAATCTTCTCGGGCATAGATCCTCCTTGTGTTAAAGCCCCCGAGCTCTTGGTCACTCGTAGGGCAAAAGCCAGAGTTTGTAGCACTCTATCACAAGCGACGGGCACTGTCGCAGGGTAAAGCTAATAGATATTGCATATGCACAAAAATGACTACAGCTTGTATGGAGTCACTCAAAGATGCCAGTCTGCCTGCAGATTATGCAGGCGTTGAAAATGCATAAAGGTGTGAATGAGCTGCGTCTGTTATCGAATACTCTTACCTATCAGAGTTGTGTGCTTTTCCTGCATAAAGTGAAGGTTTGCGCACGTCAGCGTGTTATTCTAGACATACGTAAATTCGTATAAGTTGGAGGTAGCATGTTCTCAATCGGTCAACACGTCATTCATCCGGGTCAGGGAGTCTGCACCGTCGTCGGTTTTAGGGACGACACGCCGCAGCCCATGTTGTTGCTCGAGACCAAGCAGGGACATGCGCAGACGATCCTCATGTACCCCGTGGCGCAGGCCGACCGTCTGCATGCCGCCATCTCCCAGCAAGATGCCGAGCACCTGCTGAGCCACTATGACGAGCTGGAGTGCGACACCTTTACCGAGCGCAACAGCTCGCTTGAGGAGACGCACTTTAAGCAGCAGCTCAAGCTGGGCGCGCCCGAGACGGTCCGCGTGGCAAAGACCATGATGTACCGCATTCGCCAGGCCGAGGAAGCTGATAAAAAGCCCAGCTCCTACTACATGCGCGTACTCAAGGAAGCCAAGCGCCGCTCCATCGAGGAGTTCGCCGTGGCCTTGGGCGTCACCGAGGAGGCCGCCGAAGCCCGCCTAGCCCAAGCCGCCCTCAACTAACCCAACCGCGCCAAAACCACCACAAAGGGGACAGGCACCTTTGTGGTGGTTTTCTTGTTCTAGTAGTATTCATTCTTATCGATACCCACGAGCACAAGGAGTCTCCTATGGCAGAGCCGCTTACCGCCGGAATCACCCGCGACCGCGCGTTCGAACTGCTCAACGAGCACAACAAGGACCCGTTCCACATCACCCATGGCGAGACGGTCGAGGGCACTATGCGCTACTTTGCGCGCGAGTTCGACCCCGAGAACGAGGAGTTTTGGGGCATCGTCGGTCTGCTGCACGACCTGGATTGGGAGGAGCATGAGGACGACCCCATGAACCACACCATCTATGCCGCCGAGATTCTTGAGGGCGAAGGTGCGTCTCCCGAGCTTATCCGTGCCATCCAGACACACACGTCCGACTTCAACTCTTCGCTGCCCAAGCCCGAGCTGCAGATGGAAAAGATCCTGTTTGCCTGCGATGAGCTCACCGGCCTGATCGGCGCTGCAGTCATCATGCGCCCGAGCAAGAGCGTTATGGACTTTACGACCAAGTCGCTCAAGAAGAAGTTCAAGGACAAGCGCTTTGCCGCCGGCTGCTCGCGCGACGTGATTTCGCAGGGCGCCGAGATGTTGGGCTGGGAGCTCCCCGAGCTCTTTGACCGCACCATCGCGGCCATGCAGTCCTTCGCCCCCGACCGCGATACCTTCCAGGCCTAACCGCCCACGCCACCTAAAACCACCACGAAGGGGACAGGCACCTTTGTGGTGGTTTTCGTTTACGAGGGGTTAGGGGCGGACCTGGCCGGTGCCGCGGAGCTTGTATTTGTAGGTGGTGAGGGCCTCGGCGGCAAAGGGGCCGCGGGCATGGAGCTTTTGGGTCGAGATGCCGATCTCGGCACCCAGCCCAAACTCGCCGCCGTCAGTGAAGCGCGTGCTGGCGTTGGCGTACACGGCCGAGGCATCGACCGCATCCAGGAAGCGCTCGCAAGCATCCGTGTCCTCGGCAACGATGGCCTCGGAGTGCATCGTGCCGTAGCGGTTGATGTGTGCGATGGCCTCGTCCTCGCTCGCCACGACCTTCACGCTCATCTCGAGAGCCAGGTACTCGCGACCCCAGTCCTCCTCAGTCGCGGCAACATAGTCGTCGACCTCGACAAGCCCAGCGTCGGCGCATGCGGCGCACGTGGCCTCGTCGCCGTGAATCAGCACGCCGTGGTCGTGCAGCACGGCAACGACTGCGGGCAAAAACGCGTCGGCCACGGCACGGTCGACCAGCAGCGACTCGGCGGCATTGCACACGCCTACGCGCTGGGTCTTGGCATTGACGATAATGTTGAGCGCCTTATCAAAGTCGGCGGATTCATGCACGTAGATGTGGCAGTTGCCCGTGCCCGTCTCGATCACCGGCACAAGCGACTCGCGCACGCAGCGCCGGATCAAGCCTGCACCGCCGCGCGGAATGAGTACGTCGACGATACCGCGGAGCTTCATGAGCTCGCCGGTGGCCTCGCGGTCGGTAGACTCGATCATCGACACGGCCTCGCGCGGGAAGCCCTTGGCCTCGAGCGCATCGGCCAGCAGCTCGGCGATCATGGCACACGAGTGATAGGCCAGCGAGCCGCCGCGCAGAATGCAGGCGTTGCCGGTGCGGATGCAGATGCCCGCGGCGTCGGCCGTTACGTTGGGGCGCGCCTCGTAGACCATGGCGACCAGACCCAGCGGCACGCTCACACGGGTGAGGTCCACGCCGCTTGCAAGCACGCGGTGGTCGAGCACGCGGCCGACAGGATCGGGCAGCTCGGCGAGCTTCTCCAGGCCGGCGGCCATGCCCTCAACGCGCTCGGGCGTCAGCAACAGGCGATCGAGGAGCCCCGTCGAGGTGCCCGCATCGCGCGCGGCGGACATATCGAGCTCGTTGGCGGCAACGATGGAATCGACACCGTCGCGCAGCGCTGCGGCCATGGCGCGCACGGCCTCCTGACGCTGCTCATCGCTCGCCGTGGCAAGCGATGCCGACGCTGCCTTGGCGGCAACGGCAAGATCGTGGACATACGTAGCTATATCGACCGACATGGGCGGCCCTTTCTCTTAGATGTTTGCCATCCATGGTAGCCGATTTGTGCATGCCCTCGCCCGCGGCGGTAGAATTGGTCAACCCGAAACACCGCAACGAACGGAAGACTCACATGGCCCTCATCACTTCGTACCACGTCCCCGGCCTTTATGTCGAGGACCACAGCATCGACGTCCCCCTTGACTGGCGCGGCCTGGAGCCGATGCTCCTGGCCGTCGGCAGCACCATGCGCCGCGGCGCTATGCCGGCACCAATCGCCGGCGCGCCCGAGAGCATCAAGCTCTTCTACCGCGTGGTTTGCGCGCCTGACCGCATCAACGACGATCTGCCGCTGCTCCTGTTTTTGCAGGGCGGCCCCGGCGGCGAGAGCCCGCGTCCGCTGTCGCCTACAAGCGACGGCTGGATCGAGGAGGCCGTCAAGCACTTCCGCGTGGTCCTTCCCGACCAGCGCGGCACCGGACGCAGTAGCTGCGTGGACGGACGCACGATCAAGGCACTGGGCGATCGCGCAACGGCCGCCGGCGCCAGTACAGCACGCTCGCAGGCC
>USKV01000140.1 GCA_900555355.1 uncultured Collinsella sp. | reverse complement strand
GATCTCGACCTCCGCGCGCTTCGCGGCAGCATGCTCGGCAGCCTTGGCGACGCTACCGTTAGAGGCGGCGGGCTCAAGTGCGGCCGCAGCGCCCGCGAGCGAGATCCAGCGCGAGGCCTCGGCAGACGAAAGCGCCGCCGCCATGGTGCCGGCACCGTAGGTCACATCGAGCTTGGGCAGGGACTCCCCCGCGCGGGCAGCCGCGACCAGGTCGTCCTCGAACCCCTCCGGGATAAAGAACACGCAGTCGGCGCTGCCCTTGGCGCTGTTGCTCTTGGAGAGCGCGTCCGCAAGATCGTACGTGTCATCGCCGATGCCCGTGACCAGCTCAAAACGCGAACCCAGATGCTTGGTAAGCGCACGCGAAAGGTCGCTGTCATCGCGGTCGACCACGATCACGTTGGCGTCGCAGGGCTTGTACTCGGTGAGCTGCGACGAGTTCCAGCTCACCGATGCCGCGATGAATACGCCCATCAGCGAAATGAACACCGTGTAGATGAGCAGGTAGAACGGGTGTGCCAGCGCCATGCGAAGCGCGGTCTTAAAGGTGCTCATAGCGGCTCCTTCCAAAGATCAGCGTGGCGGCGGCAACGAACAGCAGCGCCATAAGGACCAGCGCGCCGGCGCGAACGGCAAAAGGTCCCAGGTCCTCAAAGAAATACAGGCGATTGAACATGTCGCAGATGAGCTTGACGGGGTTGAGCCAGCACTCGACCGGGCAGGCGCGGGCGACATCGTCGGCAAGCGCCATCGCCGGCTCGCCGTAGAGGCCGGCGAACAGGGCGCACGTGGTGGCAAAGCCCGTGAGGATGCCCGACTTGGACGCCTTACCACCCTTAACGGGAAGCGTGCCCACAAAGAGCCCCAGGCCCGTGGCGGCAAGCGCGGATGCAGCACCGCCCAGCAGGCACAGCCCCTCGCGCCCGCCAAAGTCGACGCCCACGACCAGGCGCACGTAGCCAATCGCAATCGTCATCGAGGCGAAGGAGACCAGCCACGAGCCCACAAAGATACCGGCCAGCGACGCCGTTTTGGAAAGACCGCCCGCGCAGCGGCGCGCGCCAAGGCCCGACAGATTGGGCTGCAGATCGACGACGCTCAAGGCGGCAAACTCGGCAGACATCATCGCGACCAGGCCAAAGAGCGCGTAGTAGTAGATGACCGTGCCATCGGGTGTGGTGCGTGTCAGGCTTACGCGGCGGGTGCCGCCCTCGAGCGACAGGGCGCGCGCAACCGCCTCGGGGTCGGCGAGTGCCGCCGGGTTGTCCTGGGCAATCTGGGACATGAGCTCGGCATTTTGCGTATACGAGCTTGCCACCGTCTCCAGAATGCTGCGGTCGGTGAGCACCGACGAGGCACGCGAGCTGTCATAGCTCGAAAGCAGCGTGAGTTTGGGCGTGCCCGCGGCATCGACCGTGTAGATGCCCGCGACCTCGCCGGCCTTAAGCGCACGGTTCGCGGCGTCCACATCCTCGCACTCGTGAATCTCGAGCAGCTGATCGTCGCCCTCCTTGGCAAGCGACGTCGCCACGTCCTTAAAGGTCGAGGCGTCCCAGGCCTCGTCAGCGACAACGGCTACCGGCACCGGGTCGACCTTGCCGTCGGAGCTCAGGTTCGCAAACATAAACATGAACATCGTGGAGAGCGCGACGGGAAAGACCGCGCCCCAAACCCACGTGCTCGGCCGGCGCAGCAGCGTCTTGACCGTAATGATAATGGTGTTGAACATGGCCGCCCCCTAGTCGCGCAGCTCGCGGCCGGTAATCTCGAGGAACACGTCGTTGAGGGTCGGCGGCTCGCTCCACACGCGGCCGAGCGCAACGTCGGCGGCGCGCAATGTGTCGAGGATGTCGACCAGGTTGTGCGGACTCGCCTCGCAGGTGCAGACGAGTTCGCCGCCGGACAGATCGACGCTGAGCACGTGCTCGAGGGCGCGCAACCGCTCGACCGTGGCGGGCTCGACGGCGCCGACCTCGACGGTCACGCGCTCGCCCATCTGGATCATGCGCTTGAGCTCGTCGTTGGTGCCCTGCGCCAGCACGCGGCCGCCGTCCATGATCATGATGCGACTGCAGATCTGCTCGACTTCCTCCATGTAATGGCTGGTATACACCACCGTGGCGCCCTCGTCGCGCAAGCGGCAGATGCCCTCCAGAATGGCGTTGCGACTCTGCGGGTCGACTGCCACCGTGGGCTCGTCAAAGAAGATGAGCTCGGGCTTGTGCGCAATGCCGCAGGCAATGTTGAGGCGACGCGCCAGGCCGCCCGAGAGCTTGCCGGGGCGGAACTTGGTAAAGTCGCCCAGCCCGACAAAGTCGATCGCCTCGTCCACGAGCGCGCGACGGCGCTTGCGGTCGTTGATGTAGAGGCTGCAGAAATAGTCAATGTTCTCGCGCACCGTGAGCTCGTCGAATGCCGCCACCTGCTGCGGCACCACACCGATGCGGCGCTTGAGGTCGTAGCGGGCGGGCGTCATGGGCTCGCCGAACAGCTCGATGGTGCCCTTGTCGTAGGCGAGCAGCTGCAGGATGCAGTTGATGGACGTGGTCTTGCCCGAGCCGTTGGGGCCCAGCAGGCCAAAGATCTCGCCGTGGGCGATGCTGAGGTTAAAGTGGTCGAGCGCAATAAGATCGTCGTAGCGCTTGACGAGGTTTTCGACGTGGACGATGTCTGTCATGAGGCGGCCCTTCTGTTGATTGCGGCCCGGTACGATTGCATCATCGCAGGAGCCGCCGGCGCGCGCCAGTGAGCTTTGTCACGAGTGCGGAGCTTGGTCGCACGACCTGCCGATGCCCCCGATTTGCCGCACGGGAGGAATGTCACGGTTGCTCCGGGTAGTGCCTCCCCCGTGCGCGGCATCGCGTACAATACCCGTATGAACAGGCTATTCGACAAATCGATCGTGCTGGCGTGCTGTATCGCAGCCGCCACGGGCCTTGCTGTGGACGCTTGCCTGGTCGCGGCGTTTTGCCTTGGAGTTATCGCCACCTCGCTGGCCGAGGTCGCACAGGGAGAACGCACGCGCCGTGTAAGCGAGGCCGCGAGTTACGCTTACATCATCGCGGCCGTCTTTGTGCCGCCGTTTGTGCCGTTTGCGCCTCTCGCCTTCTATGACATCGCGCGGCGCGTGCGCCGTGAGCACGCCTGGGTCGCGCTGGGCATTGGCTCCGCTTTTGCCTTTGCGCTCGTCGCAGACCTTCGCGGCGGCGCGCTCACCACCCGAACGCTGCTGCTAACCGCCATCCTTTCGATCGCCGCCACGTTGCTGTCGCTGCGCACCGCGCAGCTGGAGCGCGAACAGGAACGCATGCGTCGCACCCGCGACAAGCTGCAAGAACGCGCCCTGGCACTCGAGGCACGCAACCGCGACCTCGCCGACCGCCAGGACTACGAAGTCGAGCTCGCGACGCTCGCCGAACGCGCCCGCATCGCGCGCGAGATCCACGATAACGTCGGGCACCAGCTCACGCGCGCCTCACTGCAGGCCGAAGCCCTACGCGTGGTCCACGCCGACGAGCCTGGCGTCGCCGCCGATTTCGCCGACGTTAAACGCACGGTTGACGAGGCGCTCCAGCTTGTGCGCACCAGCGTCCACGCGCTCAACGACAACGCCGTCGACCTTTCCGTGCAGCTCGAACGCATTGTTGAAGGCGCGCGCTCGGACGGTGGCCCGCAGATTGAGCTTGAAGTTATGGCCGAACATGCGCCCGCAGACGTCGCCAGCTGCTTTGCAGCGGTCCTGCGCGAGGCGCTCTCCAACACCATGCGCCACGCTTGCGCCCATACTGTCACCGTACGGTGCATGGAGCATCCGTCGTTTTACCAGCTCATCGTTACCGACGATGGCGCGGGCGGGGTCCAAGCAAGCAGCCGCGGCGCCGCGGAGGGCATGGGGCTTGCCTCCATGCGCGAGCGCATCGAGGCGCTTGGCGGCACCTTCACCGCCGGTCCGCGCGCCGGCGTCGGCGGCTGGCGCGTGTTTGCCACCGTTCCCAAACAGCAAGGAGATGAGGACCGATGAGGCTCATCGTTGTCGACGACGACCGCTTGGTGGTCGATTCGCTCAAGATTATCCTGGGCACCCAGCCGCAGATCGAGGTGGTGGGCACCGGCGCCAATGGCGACGACGCGGTCGCGCTCTACGCTGAGCACACGCCCGACATCGCGCTGCTCGACATTCAGATGCCGGGACGCGACGGCCTATCGGCGGCGCGCGAGATCCTCGAGCGCGACCCTGCGGCGCGCGTGGTGTTTCTGACGACATTCTCGGATGACGAATACATTGTGTCGGCGCTCAAACTGGGCGCGCGCGGCTACTTGATTAAAACCGACGTCGCTGCCATCCCTCCCGCGTTGACGCAGGTCATGGACGGCAAACGCGTGCTCGAGGGTAAGGCGATCGAGGATATCAACTTTGATGGGGCGGACGTCGAGGCCGGCGCGACCCGCCGGCCCGCCGCCTTTGCCAGCCTGACCGACCGCGAGTTCGAAGTCGCCGAGCTCATCGCCCGCGGCCTCGACAACAAGGAGATCGCCGCCACGGCATACATGGGCGAAGGCACCGTGCGCAACCACATCAGCTCGATCCTTGCCAAAATGGGTCTGCGCAACCGCACGCAGATCGCCATCGCCTACCTGCGAGGGTAATTACCCAACGGCCGACCGCCCCGGCATAGCAAAATGGCTGCTACCGATTTAATGCCATTTCAAAACTATGCCGGTTTACGGGGCTAAACTCAGGACCCTCATCCATACCCGTG
>USKV01000139.1 GCA_900555355.1 uncultured Collinsella sp. | reverse complement strand
CGTCGCCCGCCATACGCATCCCGACGTGCACTATTACACGCCCGAGAGCGCCACGGGCTACCTCATCGCCCAGACGCGCGAGCTACTCGACGACGTACCCCTGGCGCCCATCCGCGCCAAGGCCAAGGTCTACATCATTGACCGTGCCGAGCAGCTGCGCGCCAACACCGCCAACGCGCTGCTCAAAACGCTCGAGGAGCCGCCCGAGGGCGTTATGTTCATCTTGCTGGGCACCTCGGCAGACGTGATGTTGCCCACCATCGTGAGCCGCTGCCAGTGCGTGCCGTTTCGGCTGGTGTCGCCCGCCGTCGCCGCGCAGGCCGTGAGCCGCGCGACGGGTCAGGACCTCGCGCGTTGCCGCATGGCGGTCGCCGTGGCGGGAAGCCCCACACGCGGTATCGAGTTCCTTAAGAGTGCCGAGCGCCAGGATGCTCGCCGCCAGATGGTCCGCGCCATCGATTCGCTCATCGCTGCCGACGAGGCTGATGTGCTCAGCCGCGCCAAGTCGCTCATCGTCGCCGTTAAGGCACCGCTCGCCGAGGTCAAGTCCACACAGGAAAAGGTGCTCGAGCAAAACGCCGACTACCTGTCGCGTGGAGCATTGAAGCAGCTTGAGGACCGCAACAAGCGCGAACTCAACGCGCGCGAGCGTTCGGGTATCATGGAAGCGCTGGCGAGCGCGCGGACGCTCATGCGCGACGTGCTGCTGACGCTTCAGGACGAGGCGGCCGACGTAGTGAACGAAGACGTGCGCGACACGATCGGGCGGCTTGCCGCCGCGACGAATGTTGCGGGTGCCACACGGGCGCTCGAGGCAGTCGCGACCGCCGAGCGCAACATCGCCAGAAACGTTACTCCCCAGCTGGCCATCGAGGTCATGCTGTTCGATATCAGGAAGGCACTGAAATGCCGTTAGTCGTACCCGTTAAGTTTACCTACGCCTCGCGCGACCTGTGGTTCGATCCGCAGGATCTGGATATCCTCGAGGCCGATTATGCCATTTGCTCCACCGAGCGCGGAACCGAGATCGGCCTGGTCACGGCCGATCCCTTCGAGGTGCCGCAAGACGAGATCGGTCAGCCGCTCAAGCCCGTGCTGCGCGTGGCGAGCGACATCGACCTGCAGCTTGCCGACGACCTGGCCATCCAGGGCGACGAGGCCATGGTCGACTTCCGCCGCCTGGTCAAGGAGCTCGACCTCGAGATGAAGCCGGTGGGCGTTGAGTACCTGTTTGGCGGCGAGAAGGCCGTGTTCTACTTTGCGGCCGAGGAGCGCGTCGATTTTCGCCAGCTCGTCAAGGATCTGTCCTCGACGCTGCACATTCGCGTCGACATGCGCCAGATTGGCGTGCGCGACGAGACCCGCCTGGTGGGCGGCTATGCCCAGTGCGGACAGGAGCTCTGCTGCACGCGCTTTGGCGGACAGTTTGAGCCCGTCTCGATCCGCATGGCAAAAGAGCAGGACCTGCCGCTCAACTCGTCCAAGATCAGCGGCGTGTGCGGCCGCCTGATGTGCTGTCTGCGCTATGAGTTCGAGGCGTACAAGGACTTTAAGAGCCGCGCGCCCAAAAAGAAGACGCTCATCGATACGCCGCTCGGCAAGGCGCGCATCCAGGAATATGACACGCCGCGCGAGCAGCTGGTGCTGCGCCTGGAGAACGGCAAAGTCTTTAAGGTCAACCTGGCCGATATGACGTGCTCGGAGGGCTGCAAAAAGAAGGCCGCCGAGCAGGGCTGCAACTGCCGCCCCGACTGCGTGACGCGCGACGTGCTCGAGCGCATTGAGTCGCCCGAGATGCGCCTGGCGCTCATGGAGCTCGATCGCGAGAACGGCGTCGATGTGGGCGATGGCCTGTCGAGCGCCGACCGTCTGGCCGGCACGTCGATGCCCAAGCGCCGTCGTCGCGATGCTGAATCCGATGCTCGCGCCGGTCAGGGTCAGGGCGAGGGCCGTGGCCGCGGAAAGGGCCGCGGTAAGGCCGAGACACCCGAGGCCGAGGGGGCGGCCGATGGCCGTCGCCGTCGCAAGCGCGCGGGCTCGGGCGATGCTACCGAGGTTGCAGCCGCGGGCAAGAACGCCTCTCGCGAGCGCGAGGTTCAGCAGCCCCAGCAGCAGAATCGCGGCGGCGGCATGAACCCCACACGTCGCCGCCGCCGTCATCTGTCGAGCGAGGAGCGCGAGGACGCCTTCCGCGCCGCAGCTGCTCGCGAGGCTGGTGCCGCCCCCAAGGGTGGTTCGGGTTCCGATGCGCCTGCCGACAAGGGTGGCAAGTCACGTGGCGAGGAGGAGCGCGCGCCGCGTCCGCGCCGTCGCCATTCCTCGGGCGCGCAGCAGAAGCCCTCAGTGCCCTCCGTGGCCGATCAGGTCTCGGATGGCGAGGTCAAGGTCACGCGCCGTCGTCCCGGAGACGGCGGGGGAGCTGCTGCCAAGGCTTCACGTGGCGCCGCTCGCGACGAGCGCGAGCCGCGCGAGGATCGCGGTGGCGAGGGCTCGGCCGACCAGGGCCAAAAGCGCCGTCGCCGTCGCCGTTCCCGCAAGCCGCGCCAGGATGGTGGCGAGGGCTCGACCCCGTCTTCGTCCGAACCGCAACCGCCCGCCGGCGAATAACGCCCGCGAGCGGATTTAGCTCGCCTTGCCCCGAGCGCATCGGGGTATCATAGCGCCGAATCAACAACCCTCCCTGCGACCGAACGTAGGGAGGGTTGTGTCTTGAAGAGCCGTTTGAACATATTGAGCCGTCTGCTGGGCGCCGGCGCCCTACCGTTTGCGGACGAATTGCTACCGTTTGCCGAGTTGGTGGCACGCGAGGCGCTCGAGGCATTGTCGCCAACACGATGTGCCGGCTGCGAGCGCGCCGGTACGCTTATTTGCCAAGACTGCCTGACTGCGCTCACGCTCATCGACCCACGTCATAGCTGCACCCGATGCGGCGCCCCGTTTGGGGATTTGCTGTGCACTGAGTGTTCGGTCGAGGGCACGTCCTCGGCAATGGCGGAGGCGCTCGACCGCTGCCTGGCGTGCGCCGTCTATGCGCATCCGCTGCCGCGCATCATTAAAGCGTACAAGGATGCGGGCGAGCGACGTCTGGCTCCGTATCTGGCGGAGCTGCTCTACGACACCGCCCTGCATGCCCAGGTCGTAGCGCCCGATCGCTATGGAGGCGTGCTGTCCGGTGCGGATGCGGTGGTGTTTGTGCCTGCGACGGCGGCAGCGTTTCGGCGGCGTGGTTTTGATCATATGGAGGCTATTGCGCGCCCATTTTGTGAGCTGTCGGGTGTTCCCCTGCTCGATGCTCTCGTCAAGTACGGGCATGGCGACCAGCGCGAACTCGGTCGTGAGGAGCGCCGCGAGCGTGCCCAAGGCATGTACGAGACGGTTGAGGACGTGCACGGCCGCCGCTTGCTGCTTATCGATGACGTTATCACCACGGGCGCGACGATGGCAGCGGCTTCGGCGGAACTCAAGCGCGCCGGTGCCACGGCCGTTGATGGCCTCGCTATCGCACGCGTTTGGTAGGGGTGATTCATGTGGCGGTAACAATCAGGTGGTGCAACAAACCGACAAAAGAGCAGCTAGCGGCTTCCGTAATCCTAACTGGCGCCTCGGCGCTACGCATGATGCGCGCCGAGCGCCGGCAGATGGGCTACATAAGCTGGAAGGACCTTAATCCCGATGAAGAGCGCCGTGTGCTGCGCACATCGTCGCCCTCGACCGAGGACATCTATCTTCCCGACTTGGTGCGGATTGGGGCCGCAAGCGGCGAGGTGCAAGAAGATCTTTGCTTGCTGGTGGGATCTGCGGCGCAGCGCCGCCGCATGCCTGGCGTGGGCTGGTCCGTATGCTCCGGGTTGCCTGCCGGCTCGATTCTAGAGGTGGAACCGGGGGTGTACAGTCTATCTCCCGAGGCCCTTTGTGTTGCCGTCGCCCGCGAGGTCGGCTGTATCCAGGCATTTGCCCTGGCCCAGGAGCTGTGCTCTAAGATTTCACTGAGTGACCGCGGGAAGTATCTGCCTCCCTACACCTCGCCTGTCGTGAACAAATTGGCAAAGGACAAAGACCAGCCGCCAGATGTCGGTTACTTTGAGGTCGAGTCCGTGCTGACACCCGATTGCCTGGTAGATTACCTCGCGGCATGCAAGGGGAATGTGGCCAAACAGCTGCTGCGCCTGTGTCCCTACCTGTCAGAAAATCTGCGCTCGCCCATGGAGTGCATCATGCTCGCTCTGTTTTCGCTTCCGTTTTCCTATGGCGGATTTGCCTGCGGTCCCTTTAAGACCGACTACAAGATCGAGTTCGATGACCGTGCGCAGGCAATCTCGGGGATGCCGCATGCAGTTTGCGATGCGTATCAGGAAGCAGCCCAGTTTGACCTGGAATACAACGGTGAGCTGGGCCATTCCTCCCGGAGGGGACGTATCCATGATGAAAAACGCAACACGGGCTTGATTACTATGGGAATCGAGGTCGCGACGGTCAATAACGAGATGCTCTGCGACATGGAAGCAATGGAGGCGCTCGCATGGCGCATGCACCAGCGTATGCGAAAGCGGTACCGGAATCGTGTCGATGCCCGCAGGAAAAAGCAAGAGGCGCTGCTTAACACGCTGCGGGGTTGTTTTGGGCTTAAACCCGCCTAACAATGCTCTGAAACAGGGGGTTGGATATATGCTCTGGCCAAAATATAGCAAATATGAGTACTGCTACAAATTCAGTAACAGCAAAATCAGGGATTTTGGGACTGGAAGAGGGGGTAAATTAGAAAGTTATTAAA
>USKV01000138.1 GCA_900555355.1 uncultured Collinsella sp. | reverse complement strand
CAGTCCTGCGCAAGACGAAGGCCACATTAAGTGGCCTTCTTTGCGTGCGGAACTCGCGATCAATCAAATATATTGCGGGCGGGCACGCGGCCCTCTCGGGTCCTGAGCGCGACTCACCGGACTGGTTTATCTGAATTAAAGAAAGTGAAGGCCCCTTTCGGGGCCTTCTTTTTAGAGGAATTCGCCTACTCGGTGGACTTCGGGTTCTAGGTCTACGTCGAATTGGTCTTTGACGGTTGTTTGGATGTGGCGGATGAGTTCGTCGACATCGGCTGCGGTGGCGTGGTCGGCGTTGACGATGAAGCCGCAGTGTTTTTCGCTCACCTGCGCGCCGCCGACAGCATGGCCGCGCAGACCGGCATCCATGATGAGCTTGCCGGCAAAGTAGCCCTCGGGGCGTTTGAAAGTGGAGCCGGCACTCGGCATGTCGAGCGGCTGCTTGTCCTCGCGGCGCTGGCGGTAGTCGTCCATGTCGGCCTTGATCATCGCGACGTTGCCCGGGGCGAGATTGAAAGTGGCCGAAAGTACGATGAAGCCGTCGTCGGCGATGCGGCTCTTGCGATAGCCCAGGTTAAGCTCGTCAACATCGAACTCGATGATGCTGCCGCTGCCGCGGGTGCCGTCGTCGAGCATACGGGCGGGCTTGTAGACGCGCACGGACTCCAGCACATCGGCCATGCAGGCGCCGTAAGCTCCGGCGTTCATGTAACAGGCGCCGCCGACCGATCCGGGGATGCCCGAGATGGGCTCCATGCCGGTGAGACAGGCCTCGGCTGCCGCGGCTGCGACATCGGAAAGCAGCGCGCCGGCTGCCGCCGTGACGTGCGTGCCGTCGACGGTGATGTCGGAGAGACCCTCGCCCAGCGCCACGACGACGCCGCGGATGCCCTTGTCGCCGACGAGTAGGTCGGAGCCGTTGCCCACGATGGTGAGTGGCAGATCGCAGCGATAGCAGGTATCGAGCGTGGCGACGAGGCCCTGCTCGGTATCGGGCGTGACAAAGACATCGGCCGGGCCGCCGATCTTAAACGTGGTGTGCTCGCGCATGGGCTCGCTCATGAGCACGTTGTCCTCGCCGGCAACACCGGCGAGCGCGCAGAGCAGGTCCTCGTTAAAAAAGTCGTTCTCGTGCATACGAATATCCGCCTTTTGGTGGTCGTTGTCATCAATCGATTGCAATATACCCCACCCGGACGGATTTGGTGCGCTGGCGGCGATAAAACAGCCGTCTACCGGATTGGTAAAGTGTTTATCATCAAGGTAGAGGGACGGTCGCTATACTTTCAAGAGATTGCGCGAATACTCGGAAGGAGCGAGATGGGCAACAAAGTTACTCTCAAGCAGATTGCCCAGGAGGTGGGGCTTTCCCCCTCGTCGGTCTCGCTTGTTCTTAATAATCGGCCCTGTCGCATCTCGGAAGAAAACCGCAAGCTCATCAAGGAGGTTGCGGCGCGCAACCACTATGTTCCTAACCAGATCGCGCGCAGCCTGGTCATGCGCGAGTCGCGCACACTGGGCCTTATCGTTCCCAATATCGAGAGCCGCTTTTTTGCCTCGCTTGCCGGCAGCTTGGAAAAGCGCTGCCGCGAGGACGGCTATGCGCTCTTTATTACCAGCTCGGGTGGAAGCGCCGAGGACGATCTGGAGCTCCTGCGCCAGCTGGTGACGCGCGGCGTCGATGGTGTGTTCTTGGTCGTGGGCGACGAGTTCTCGGACGACCGCGCTTTGCGCGAAGAAGTCAGCCATCTCCCCATTCCGGCCGTGATGGTCGACCGTGCCATTGAGGGACTCGAGTGCGACAAGGTGATGTTCGACCACGAGATGGGCGGCTATATGGCCACCCGCTATCTAATCGAGCAGGGCCACCGTCGCATTGCCTGCTTGGTTAATGCGCGCCGTTCCAATACGGGTCGTAAACGTCTTGCCGGCTACGAGCGTGCACTGCGCGAGGTTGGCCTGCCCATCGACGCGCGTTTGGAGTTTGAGAGCGAGTACTACATTCCGAGCGCATATGAGGCCTCGGAGGCGGTGCTCGCAACTGACGCCACCGCCGTGTTCGCAAGCTCGGATAACATTGCGCTGGGTCTGCTCAAGCGCCTGCACGAGATGGGGAAGAGCATCCCGGGCGATATCTCGGTCGTAAGCTATGACAACTCGGCGGCCGACGTTCTCTTTGAGCCGGCGCTGACCGCGATTGAGCAGGATCCTGGTGTCCTCGCGGAGCATGCTTTTGGCTGCATGTCCAAGCGTCTTGCCGGTAGGGGCGGTAGACGTGCCGAGGAGGTCGTTCTGGAGCCGGCGCTTATCGTTAAGGACAGCGTGCTCGAGCTTACTAAACACAACTAAACGCGTTTATCAATTTACAGAGACTGAATGTGGAGCACCTGTGACAGACAATGCCGCAGGTGAATGTCGCGTTTTGCCAATCGATGGGATCGATAAGGATGCTAAAACGTTTTTTCACCATGATAAAACGTTTTAGCAAATATACTAGTCCCAACGAAAGGTTGCCGTATCGGAGGGTGACCGCACAGCGAAGGGACATAAACAATGGCTAAAACACTGGGGACGCCGTGGCAAAAGCTGGGCCACGAGGTACCGGCTTCCGAGCTCGAGGGCGTCGACCTGTATTGGCGCGCATCGAACTATCTGTCCGTCGGTCAGATCTACCTTCGCTCTAATCCGCTCATGCGCCCCGACTTTGTCGACGAGAAAACCGGTGAGGTGCGCGACTTTGGTCGCCCGGACGTTAAGCACCGCCTGGTCGGTCACTGGGGCACCACGCCCGGCATCAACTTCCTGTTCGGCCACGTCAACCGCCTTATTGCCGACCACAACCAGAACGCCATTTTCTTGATGGGCCCGGGCCACGGTGGCCCCGCCGGCACCGCCCAGTCGCTGCTCGATGGCACCTACCGTGAGATTCGCCCCGACATCACCAATGACGAGGCAGGCCTGCAGAAGTTCTTCCGCCAGTTCTCTTATCCCGGTGGCATCCCGAGCCATTTTGCGCCCGAGACGCCTGGCTCCATCCACGAGGGCGGCGAGCTCGGCTACACGCTCAGCCACGCTTACGGTGCCGTCATGGACAACCCGAGCCTGCTGGCCGTGGCCGTGGTGGGCGACGGCGAGTCCGAGACCGGTCCGCTCGCGACCTCTTGGCAGTCCAACAAGCTCGTGAACCCGGCAACCGACGGTATCGTCCTGCCGATCCTGCACCTCAACGGCTATAAGATCGCCAACCCCACCATTCTTGCCCGCGTGTCCGACGAAGAACTCACCAAGTTCTTTGAGGGCATGGGCTATAAGCCGCACTTCTTTGTCGCCGGTTTTGACGACGAGAGCCATGCAAGCATCCACGAGCGTTTCGCTGCCCTGTTTGAGCAGGTCTTTGACGAGATCTGCGACATCAAGGCCACCGCGCAGGCCCAGGCCGCCGCAGGCGAGACCGTGGTCCGCCCGGCTTACCCCATGATTGTGTTCCGTACGCCCAAGGGTTGGACCTGCCCCAAGCAGATCGACGGCAAGAAGACCGAGGACTCCTGGCGCGCGCATCAGGTGCCGCTGGCGAGTGCCAAGGACACCCACGAGCACTTCCGCGTGCTGCGCGAGTGGCTGCGCTCCTACAAGCCCGAGGAGCTCTTTACGCCCGAGGGCCAGGTGCGCCCCGAGGTGACGGCCTTTATGCCGACCGGCGAGCTGCGCATCGGCGCCAACCCCAACGCAAACGGCGGCAAGGTGCGCCGCGAGCTCGAACTGCCCGATATTCACGCCCACGAGATCCCCGTCGCAAGTAAGGGCCACGGCTGGGGCTCCACCGAGGCCGCCCGCGTCTTTGGCGAGTACACTGCCGACGTTCTGGCCAAGAACATGGACGATTTCCGCATCTTCGGTCCCGACGAGACCGCGTCCAACCGCCTACAGGCTGCCTACAAGGTGACCAAGAAGCAGTGGGATGCCGGCTTCTACGAGGACGAGGCCAACGACGAGCTGCTGGCCGGTTCCGGTAAGGTTGTCGAGCAGCTGTCCGAGCACCAGTGCGAGGGTTTCCTCGAGGCCTACGTGCTCACCGGCCGCTCCGGTGTGTGGAGCTCCTATGAGAGCTTTGTCCATGTGGTCGATTCCATGGTCAACCAGCACTGCAAGTGGCTCGAGGCCACTAAGCGCGAGATTCCGTGGCGTGCTCCCATCAGCGGTCTCAACATTTTGCTGTCGAGCCACGTGTGGCGCCAAGACCACAACGGCTTCTCGCACCAGGATCCCGGCTTTATCGACCTGCTGCTCAACAAGGCCAACGACACGCATATCGTGAATGCCTACTATCCGGCCGACGCCAACATGGCGCTTGCTGTGGCCGAGCGCGTCTACCAGTCCACCGACTGCGTTAACGCCATTTTCTGTGGCAAGCAGCCCGCCCCCACCTTCCAGACGGTCGACGAGGCCAAGTCCGAGCTCGCCGAGGGTGTCGCGACTTGGGAGTGGGCATCGACTGCCGACTCGCTCGCCGAGGCCGACGTCGTGGTCGCCACGTGCGGCGACGTGCCGACGCTTGAGGCCCTGGCTGCAACCGATATGCTGCGCAAGCTGGGCATTAAGGCGTGGTTCGTCAACGTTGTCGATCTGCTCAAGATTCAGAACGTCTGCGAGAACGACCAGGCCATCAGCGATGAGCGCTGGGTTGAGCTGTTTGGCTGCGGTGAGAAGCCCGTGCTCTTCGCCTTCCATGCCTATGCCGGCACGATTCGCCGCTTGATCTGGAACCGCCCCGGCCAC
>USKV01000137.1 GCA_900555355.1 uncultured Collinsella sp. | reverse complement strand
CGGTTGCGGTGAGAGTGGCGACGCTGCAGACGGACGCTACGACCTCGCCGCCCAAGCCGCCGACCTGCAGGCCGTTATCGAGCATATTGGCGCTCCGGCAAACGTGCTCGCGCACAGTGCCGGTACGTTGGTGGCCCTGGAGCTTCTCCGTGCAAACCCCGACATAATCTCGCGTGCGATTCTGCATGAACCCGCCGTGACGGATGAGGGCGCCGGCCTGGGCGCGGCCCCGGTTTTGCTCGAGATGATCGCCGCGGGAAAGGTCTCCAGGGCATTACGGGCCTTCCTGGGCGCCATCGGCGATTCGGATCCTGAGGCCCCCAAGTTAACCGAGGCAGAAGCCAAGCACGCCCTGCGCAACGGCCGCAGTTTCATGGCGAACGAATACGGGATTACTATGACCTGCATTCCCGATTGGGATAGTGTTCGTGCGTCGAAAACGGTGGCCGCCGTGCTCCTGGGTGAGCTCTCGATTGGCACGCCCCGCGAGGCGGGCACGAGGATGGCGGCTGAGCTTTTGGACTGTCCGCTCGTAATGGTTCCCGGCGCGCACAACGGCCTGCGCGATCGCCCGGCAGCGGCTGCTCAGACTGTCCGTGGCATCCTGGAGCTCTAGCAGCCGTAAAAATCAAAACAGCCTTCACCCGCAAACGTTTCGGCAGTGTTAACAAATGTGCTCAAAACCTCACGTCTGCGGCTTCAATTGCACCGTCTGCCAACTCATAAAAATGTAACAGCATTCACGTGCTTACCTGCATCGGCAAGGTGTTACCCTTGTAACATTTGGAACCCATCGCTACCATGCGAAACTATCGAAAGGGCCCCATATGCTCAATAATCACGAGGCCAATCTAACCGACGAGGAGGCTGCCGCCGAGGTCGCCCGCGTCGCGCAGACCTACCCCGTGGTGCGTTTGCTGTCGGCCGACCAGATTAAGAGCGAGCCTAACTGCTTGCTCGCCGGCGATCGCTGCCCTTGTCTGCGTCAGTCGAGTCTTGAGGCCTTGGCAGGTTCCGATGATGTATCGGAGCAGCTGCTCAATGATGGTACCGAGTACCGCGCTCGCCTGCTCCCTCTGAAGGTCGAGGGCGAGCCTCACGTCTTGCTGATGGTGCGTCCGATTGATGAGCAAGAGGCCACAGAAGAGGACCTTGTCTACACCGACGTGCTGACGGGCGTGCGCAATCGCCGATATTACGAGGAAAAGCTCCGTGGCGCCCGCGTGAATGCCGGCGTTGCGATGATTGACCTTGATGATTTTAGGGCCTTCAACGATACGTGTGGCCGTCATGCCGGCGACCTTGCGCTCGGTGCTGTGGCGACAGCCATACGCAGCGGTATTCGTTCGACTGACGAGCTTGTGCGCTATGGCTGCGACAAGTTTGTGGCCGTCATGCCCGATATTCCCTCCGATGACTTCGCCCGTCGCCTGCGTCAGGTATCCGATGCCGTTCATTCCACGATTATTCCGGGCCATGAGTACGTGAGCTTGACGGCATGTGTTGGTGGCGTTCGCATTCATGGCGAGACGGTCGATGAGGGCGTTGGCCGCGCTGTCCAGTTACTGAGCCGTGCTAAGGCAAAAGCCGGTACGGTCGTGACCGATGCCGATTCCATCGAGGCCTTCCAAAGCGAAAAGCCTTTGGTGCTTATTGTCGATGACTCCGAGATGAACCGAGCCATTCTCAGCGAGATGCTCAAGGACGAGTATTGCATCCTCGAGGCCGACAACGGTCGTACGGCGCTCGACATGGTCGACCGCTATGGCGATGAGTTGTCGCTCGTGCTGCTGGATATTGTCATGCCGGGCGTAAGCGGCTTTGAGGTGCTGGCCGATCTGTCGCGCCGATCGGTTAGTGACAATCTGCCCGTCATCATGATCTCGAGCGAAGATTCCGACGATGTGGTTCTGCGCGCGTACGAGCTGGGCGCCTCGGACTATATCAACCGCCCGTTTGACTCCCGTGTCGTGCGCCGCCGTGTAAGCAACACCATCCGCCTATACGCCAAACAGCGCCGCCTGACGAACCTGCTGTCCCAGCAGTACAACGAGCGCGTCAAGAACAGTCGCATGCTCATCGACATCATGGCCGGCGTCATGGAGCTTCGCAACGGCGAGAGCGGCAGACACGTTACGAACATCGAGAAGCTGACCGAGCTGCTGCTTGGCTGTCTGGTCCGGCGTAGCGGCGCGATCTCCCTCGACAATGAGGAACGCTCTACGATTGCCCTGGCTTCGGCGCTGCACGATATCGGCAAGATGTCGATTGACGATGCGATTCTCAACAAGCCCGGACGCCTTACGCCCGAGGAGTTCGAGATTATGAAGACGCATACCACGATCGGCGCCGACATGCTGCTTGAGCTGGGCCGCCATCACGTCGGTAATGCGCTTATGGAATATACGTACCAGATTGCGCGTTGGCACCACGAGCGCTGGGACGGCAAGGGCTATCCCGATGGCCTTAAGGGTGACGAAATTCCCATTGCCGCACAGGTGCTTTCGGTGGCCGACGTGTACGATGCGCTGACGAGCGTGCGCGTGTACAAGGACGCTATCCCGCACGAGGAGGCGATCCAGATGATTCTGGACGGTAAGTGCGGTACCTTTAACCCGCTGCTTCTCGATTGCCTGCTCGAGGTGCAAGACCAAATTGCCGAGACATTGGCACGCCCCGCCGATGTCGTCGCGTTTCCTACGATTTAGTTTGACCAAAGGAGTTTT
The DNA here is from genome assembly GCA_900555355.1 of uncultured Collinsella sp. GTDB lineage: Bacteria > Actinomycetota > Coriobacteriia > Coriobacteriales > Coriobacteriaceae > Collinsella. The sequence continues at coordinate 2,106 of USKV01000137.1, read as the reverse complement.
TAATCCATGATTTCCATGCGTGAGGCGTATGAGAAGATTGGCGCCAATTATGATGACGCGTGCGCTCGGCTGATGGGCGAGGAAATGCTTGCCCGCTTTGCCCTCAAGTTTTTGGATGACGAGAGCATGGACAAGCTGGAGGCCGCTATGGCGGCGGGAGACGCCGAAGGTGCGTTTATGGCAGCGCACACGCTCAAGGGCGTGAGCCAGAACCTGGGATTCGATAATCTGTACGAGCCGGCGGTCGTGGTGACCGAGGCGCTGCGCGGCGCCGATGCCGTTGACGGTGCTCGCGAGGGAATGCATGCACTGCAGCAGCAATATGCGGCTACGATGTCGGCCCTGCGCGAGGCGGCTGAATAAGAGCTTGCGGGCCTTGATGACTATGAGAGTGGATAATCTCCCGTTTTAGGCCCGGCGGCGGCCTCAAAGTGGGAGATTATCCACTCTCGTTCGATATGTGTCCAAAAATCCACGCTCACCCCTCCGGGTTAGTAAATGGCCTATGCGCACTGGCGGGGCTTTCCGCATGCAATCAATATCGTTGTTCGATAAACTGTTCGAATAACGATAGAGTCGATGAGGGTGAGTGTATGTCTAACAGCGTTCAGCGTATGGCCAAAGCGGGCGAAAATATCAGGAAGCTTGGCTTTTGCATGGCAGCCGTTTTTGCAGGGATGCTCGTCGCTTTTGCCGCGTTGGTTGTTTACGTGATCTGGTATGCGGTTGCAAACGTTGCCTCTGTCGATTCTTTCGGCGTCGTGACGCTTCTCGATGGCGGGTGCATCGTTATCCCAAGCGGACTGTGCCTGGCACTCGTCGTGGGTATTTCGCTTGTCGTTCTGTGTGGAATCAGCCGTAACATCTCGCGAGGCGTCTCGCCCTTTACCAAGACGCATGTGCGGCTTATCCGTGTTCTTGCGCTTGCCTTTGCTGTTAACGCCGCGGTTTCGCTTATTGGTGCCTACGGATCGGTCAATCTTACCATTGGTGGGCTGGAGCTTTACGTCGTGCCTCATTCCTTCGTTATTGAGATTTGCCAGGGCGTTGCCTTTGATGCGGGGTCGCTTATCGGCGCGGCTGTCTGTCTGTGTATCTCGGTGATCTGGAGTTATGCCTCGCTGCTCCAAGAGCAGTCTGACGAGCTTGTGTAGGAGGAAGCATGAGCTATCTCATCATCGAGCTTGAGACGCAGCTACTTAAGACCGGAAAGACCAGTGCTGATCTGATTCGTGCCACGGGGCATACTCCGGCTAATATTTCTAAGCTAAGAAACGGAAAAATTAAAGCTATTCGCCTTAAGACGCTTCTCGAAATCTGTGATGAGCTTGATTGTCAACCGGGAGATATTATTCAGCGCGTGAGTGAGAAAGAGCTTGAGGAGCTTATTGTTGAGCGTGCAAAAAATGTCGTGAGGCAGATGCGGAATGGTGGAGGCAATGAGGCGTCGCTTCCGACATCAGTCTTCGCTGTAGATTTGAGCGACGAGTAGCATAGAGCGAACAGCTATAACGAAATATCAGTGTAACGGGACCCGTGTCTAACACGGGTCCTTCTTTATTAATTATCTTGACAAATATGAGTTATCGAAAAACAATAACAACTATGAAAAACGATAAAGAAAAGAAGGAACGATATGAGCGGTTTTGCTATCAAGCAGAACGGGAGGCCAATGAACGCATCAGCGATAAAGCTATCAAAGGTGTCAAAGCGCTACGGGAAACGGCGCGTTTTGCATGACGTTTCCTTCGAGGTGCATCAGTCTGAGCTCTGTGCCCTTGTCGGTGCAAACGGTGCGGGCAAAAGCACGCTTATTAAAATCGTCTTGGGCCTCTGCGAGCCATCGTCGGGGAGCGTGGAGCTCTTTGGAGGCAAATCAAAGAGAGAGCTTAGCCTGATGCGGACGCGTGTCGGCTATGTGCCAGATTCCAGCGGAGCATACCAGTCCCTCAGTGCGGTTGAGAATCTTCGGATCCGATGTGCGGAATGGGGGCTTGATGAGAAACGTGAGGTTCCTCGCGTTTTGAGTCTAGTTGGACTGGACGTCGAAGAGAAAAAGAGCGTAAGCAGTTTTTCTCTGGGAATGAAACGGCGGCTGGATATAGC